>NZ_CAXBOC010000110.1:0-12590 GCF_963976465.1 uncultured Cyclobacterium sp.
AAGCCATTCGTGCTGGGGAAAGTGGAACAAAGAATAGGAATATACCCATCATTGCCGTAACGGCTGATGTGACCCAAAAAGCCAGAAACAGGGTGTTTGAAATTGGCATGGACGACTATGTGACCAAGCCCGTTAAAAAAGAGGAAATTTATAATAAAATCAAAAAAGTGCTCTACTTAAAAAGTCATTCAATGTAAGAAAAACCTATTTTAAAGAAACGATATATAAATTGTTTTAGCAGGTTGAAAATAACAATACCTAAGAAATAGCAAAGTCAATTACTTTCGCATACCTAGAGCAAAGTCATGGCCCCTAATGCTGCCACTTTATTCCCTCCCTTTGCCTGACATAATAGACCTTCATTCCATAACGCTGGAATAATATTTTCTTTTGCCCCTCTTTCAATGCCTTGCCAATATCCAGGCAAACAGGCAGTACCTCCACCTATCGCAAGTTTGTTAGGGTTAAAAAGATTGACCAATCCGGCAATACCTACCCCCAAAAAATACCCTGCCTTTTCAATGGCATTTAGAACAAATTCATCACCTTGAATTGCTAAACCAGCCATTTCTTTGGCGGAAATACCCAACTTCTGCGCTAAAAAACTTCCTCCACATAGCGTATCTATTCGCTTTATCTCTCCATCCACTACCAAAGGGAAATAGCCAAACTCCCCTGCCCATCCTGAATCACCGGTAAGCAATTTTCCATTCACTATAAAAGCAGCACCTACAGCAGTTCCAACCATTACAATTCCACTTGTTAGGTTCTCGTCAATCGTACTAAATTGATGAATAAGTGCAGCCCTTATGTCATTGATGGACCTTATCCTTGTGCTCAAATTGGCTAAAGCTTTGTTTGCATTCCAACCATTAAAGCTAGGTAAAACATCGCAAAACAGCACATCCCCGGCTTTATTTAAAAGTCCGGGGATAGCTATGGCAATCCCTACCGGGTTCAACTTATACTTCTCAATAAAGCTCTTGATGACCTCCTCCAGTTGGGATGGCGTAAATCCAAGACCTGTAGGATATTTTTCTTCATAGGATCCCGCAATAATTAATACTTTGGTTCCACCTAAATCTATTCCGACTTTCACAGCATTCATTTTGATCTTCTTTTTAGCCTGCCCATGCAGGTAAACATTTCCGGCTAAGTAGGTTTACTAAGATAGAAACTTCACTTCATATTTTGCCAATAAATGCATCAATCCAACTAGAAACTTTCCTGGGTCAGCTCATGGTTGATAAAAACACCTGCAATATTCCCCTTAAAGACTGCTGTGGCCACTGAGCGCATCATGGTACTACAATCTCCACAAGCAAAAACTCCTTCCACAGTAGTTTTCCCCATTTCGTCCACCTCAATGTATCCTTGCTCTGTAAGTTCACAACCCAACTCACTTGGAATAGAGGTATTTTGTTCAAAAGAAATAGAAGCATAAGCAGCATCAAATGCTTCCACAGGACCGTCTTTAAAGCGGATACTTTTTAGATTTCCGACCTCATGGTCAATTGCTAAAATCTCTTTTTCAATGATTTTGATGCCGTTCCTTAATAACTTATCAAGCTGTTCCTCATCAAATGATGTTTTCCCATCAGTAAGAATGGTTAGGTCTTTAGTAAGATTGTTTACCAAAGAGGCAAGGTGAATTGCCGTGTCCCCATTGGCCATAATTGCCGTTTTTTGATTTCTGATTTCATAGCCATGACAATAAGGGCAATGTACTACGGATATTCCCCAACATTCTGAAAATCCACTTATCTTCGGCATAAGATCCTTGATGCCTGTTGCAAGTATTAGTTTATCTGTGTAAAAAGTATCTCCTCGGCTTGTGGTTATTTCAAATCCATTGTCAACCTTCTTACTACCGACTGCCAATCCTTCGTAAAATTTCACGGTATCATATTTCGCAACCTGATCCTTGGCTATTTCCGTGATTTCCTGAGGTGTGCTTCCGTCTTGCGTTAAAAAATTATGAGAATGTGGAGTTTGCCGATTGCAAGGTTTGCCATCATCTATTATTAAAACCTTTCGTAAAGAGCGTCCCAAGGCCATTCCTGCCGAAAGCCCTGCATAACTTCCACCAATAATTATTACTTCAAATTGTTCAATTTGTGTCATAAGATTATATTTTATAAATGCCCGTTGTAATGCAATAAAAGACTGAAATCCATCAACTTATCACACAGTATTTTAGACTTATTCACTGTCCCTATTTGCTATATATTTTGAACAAAGGTAGAAAAAATAACCATTAATGCAACACTGTTGCTTTAATGGTTATTAATATTTCTTCCCTGATTGTAAAGAAAAAATTAAAGCAAAGGAAAGGTATATCAGGATCAGTAATACATAAAAACCTACCTAACCATTCGAACCATCCAATATTGATGAACTGGTCTTGGACAAGCTCAGACAGCAGGTTTGGTCAAGCTCAGAAACTGACCTTTGGCAGAATCAGGCAGAAGACTTCGACGGTCTCATACTGCGGCTCTATACCGGCTTAGGTATCTGTCTCACTAAGAGGGGCTCTTGATACCCAACCATTATTTTTTACAGGTAAGTTTGTAATTATACAGTAAAATATTCTTGGGAATTGGAGGATTGAAAAGAATTCATTAAATTAAAACATATAAATCAAGTACTTATAGAAGCTCTCATTCCTTTGCTTCATTTTCTAAGATTGCTTAAATAATCCCCGGTAATTAAACCTTGATGAATCATGCAACTTTCCCTAAACTCAAACTACAGTTCCACTTTAAAAACAACCGCCTGGGTATTGCCTATAGCCATTGCCCTGCCAATCGTGGTTCACCTTGCTCCTCCCTTCAATGGGATTCCGATGGGTGCTTATTTATTGCCCATGTTTTACATGCCCATTGTGGCATTAATCGCTTATCGATTACCTGTGGCCTTAATCGTGGCCGTATTGGCTCCCCCCATTAACTTCCTTATATCCGGTAATCCAAATTGGGGATTAATGGGTATACTTACCTTTGAACTTGTACTCTTTACTTTTCTAGCCTATGTATTCCTGCTCCAAGGGATAATTAAATGGATTGCTGCACCCCTGGCCTATTTAGGCGCCAAAACAATCTCCTCAGCAGTATTGATTTTTATTCCCCTAATCGAGGCCAGCCCGGTACAGTTTTTCAGCACTTCACTGAGCAATGCTTTTGTAGGTATTGGGATATTATTTGTCATCAATGTCTTGTGCTTAAAGTACCTTCCCAATCAGAGAAAAGAGCCTTAATTTATTTCTGTAAAGGTTTTTAATTAAGCTCATCTTAAAAACAAATATACATGGATTCAAAAGTCTCTTTACCTTTTACTAAGATAAGCAAGGCCTTGTCCTGCTTTTCCTTCCCTCCGGCAGACATTGTTGTAGGAATTGGCAGAGGTGGAATTGTACCTGCAGGTCTGGTGGCCCATCAACTTGGGCTTCCGCTAAATATTGCATCGGTAAATTATAGAAATGACAAGAATCAACCCATTCGGGAATCCCCGGAATTTTTAGACCTATTCCCAACATCATTTCCACCAAGTAGCCGAATCCTATTGATAGATGATGTAGCCGTTTCGGGAAAAACCTTAGGCCTGGTAAAGGAAACATTAAAGGATTATTCAGTACATACTTTTGTACTCAAAGGGAAAGCAGATTTTGTTCTTTTCCCAGACATCAAGACCTGTGTCCAATGGCCTGGGAATCCAGCCCCTAAATCTCTTACTTATGAAAGCTAGCGTCATCTTAGGCTTGATATTTACTTTTTACGCCAGCTCTTTATTGGCCCAGGTAAAGGATAGCCTTACCGTAGCCCTGGATGAAGCCGTGGTCACGGGAACGAGAATAGAGCGGCAGAAAAATAAAATAGCTGCCTCCATCTCCACCATTTCCAGGAACACCATTGATCGTTCGGGAGAGCTAAATGTCCTGCCGATACTGGCTTATCAAGTACCGGGCTTTTTACTCAATGACCGTAGCATTTCAGGCTTTGGAGTAGGTCCTGCCTCAGGAGGCAATATCAGCATTCGAGGGATTAGTGGCACTCCCAATAACAGGGTCTTGGTATTGATTGATGGACAGCCTCAGTACATGGGCATTTTTGCTCACCCTATAGCCGATGCCTATAGTGCCTCGGACATAGAGCGAGTAGAGGTACAGCGAGGGGCTGCCGCTGTCCTTTATGGCTCTAACGCCATGGGGGGAGCCATCAATCTAATTACCCGAAAGGCGGGCAAAGAGGGCTGGAAGGGGTCAGCAAATTTAGGCTATGGATCCTATAGGACTTTTATGGGAAATGCCCATGCATCTTATAAACAGGGTAAATTCCATTCCATGATAGCTATCAATAGGAACAGTACGGCAGGTTTTAGAACCGATGCGGCAGACAGCTTTAAAAACAGTACCGGCTACCTCAAAATGGGCTACGACTTCAGTCCCGGCCTTTCTCTTTCCGGAGATATGCAATTGGCTGATGCCACTTATTATCAGCCAGGACCTACCGCTGCCCCAATGGAGACAGACAAACGCGAATACTTAAGAGGCAGGGCTGCACTTTCCCTTCGCAACGACTGGGGAAATGTTTCCGGGGCACTGTTGTTCTTTCATAATTTTGGCGAGCATACATTTCAAACCGGATTTTCATCTACAGACCAAAATCAAGGCATTACTTTTTACCAAAATCTGAGCCTTCTTCCAAAACAAATACTCACTGTTGGCATTGATTATAAACGCTATGGAGGAAAGGCATTCAATGAAACCCTTCCTCCCCCTGCCCGAGTCGGCTTGGGAACGCAATTCATCATTCATGAAACCGATCTTTATCTGCAGGCCCAACAAGACTTGGGAGAAAAAATCAGTTTCAATGCTGGACTTCGCCGCGTTGGTAACTCCCAGTATGGCCAAAAACTACTTCCCGGCTTCGGTCTTGCTTATAGGCTAAGGCAAAATTTTACCCTCAAAGCATCCTCCTCCAAATCCTTTAGAAGTCCCTCCATTGTAGACCTCTATTTGTTTCCCACATCCAATGAATCTTTGAGGCCTGAAGAACTGTGGAGTCATGAAGCAGGTTTTCAAACCCTTATTCTTGACAGCAAACTAATTCTGGAACTCATGGCTTTTATGGCCAAAGGCAGCAATCTGATCCAAGTCAACCCCATGACCACGCCTTCCATTGGCAGTAATTCGGGAAGCTTCCTTAACAAAGGGCTTGAAAGTCAAATTCGTTTTCAAACCGCTGAATCATGGCAAGTCATACTCAATTATGCCTATGTGGATGTAGACAAGAACATTTTGTTTGCACCCCAACACAACCTGAGCCTGCAGGCGGATCTACAAGTAAATAAATTTTCTATTATTCCGTCAATTCGCCACATCGGTGGACTCCGAAACAGCCTTACAGAATCAGATGCAAATGAAAATTACACCTTATTAAACATTAGGAGCATGTATGCCATAAGCCCCAAAATTAGTGCCTATATCACGGGAAAAAACCTTTTGAACACAGCGTATCAGCTAGAAAAAGGATTTCCCATGCCGGGGATCAATGTAATGAGTGGCATTCAAGTTAAATTTTAACCCAATCAATCATGGATAATAACAATAATAATAACCAAAGAAGGGCATTCTTAAAATCCCTAGCCGGATTAACTGCCGGAATGATGTTGCCCCTTACCAGTATTAATGCAGAAGGAAAGGCCATTCCCAGTCCCTATATGCGGGATAGGTTGGGAGACTTGCTTCCCAAGCGGAAATTTGGGAAATCCGGTTTGTCTGTCACCATGCTGGGCCTGGGAGGAGCCCATATTGCCAGAATGAGCGAAAGTGAAGCCCAAAAGACAATTGAACGGGCGCTGGAAGGTGGAGTCCGATTTTTTGACAATGCAGAATCTTACGGTCGTGGAACAGGTGAAAGAAGGTATGGGCAATTTCTTACGCCCAAATATAGGGACCTTGCTTTTATTCAAAGCAAGTCCACAGCTAGAGATGGCAAAACCGCTCAGGAACATTTGGAAGGCACCCTTAGTCGAATAAAAACAGACTATATCGATCTTTGGTTAATTCATGCAGTGACCAGTCCAGGCGATGTAGACAGCAGGTTAAAAAATGGGGTTTTGGACTATGTTTTGAAGGCAAAAGAAAGCGGGAAAGTAAAACATATCGGTTTTTCAGGTCATTCCGATTACAATGCTCACTTGAGAATGTTGGAAAGCACCGATCAGTTGGAAGCCTGCCAGATGCCCATCAATGCTTTTGACCCGAATTACAAGAGCTTTATCACCAATGTGATGCCAAAACTAATCGAAAAGGGAATGGCACCCTGTGCCATGAAAACCTTGGCAAATGGAGGTTTCTTTGGTGGCACCACCCATTTTAACAGTGGTGACAAACCGCGAATTGTTCCCAATGCATTGACAGTAGAGGAAGCCATCTATTTTTCGTGGTCCCTTCCAATAAGTGTATTGGTAACCGGAGCAGACAATGCAGACATGCTCACCGAAAAGATTGATTTAGCCAAAAACTTTAAAGCCTTTGACGAGAAAAAACGACAGGAATTGATAAGCCGTGTATCCGGTTTTGACGGGAAATTGGTGGAGTATTATAAGGTATAGGGGGATTTAGGTGATTATATAGTTCGTACTTGGGAATAATTAACGAATTTCAAAAAAAATAATAATGTAAATAGGACTAAATAAATAACTGCAGACTTATGGTTGTCAATGATCACTTAGATATTTATGAATACTCCCCAAAAATAGAATCAATTTACTATAGTTTTTCAAAGGTTGTAAAAGAAAAAAAAACAGGTTAAAATGAATGAGGTAATCTCACGCAAAAACACCCATGAATTTTACAATTAACCCAATAATCACATTATTGATTCATCTTACTGTGGAGCCTGCCAAGAATCACTCTCCATGTATAGTGCCCCAGATAATACAAGCACTGTATATAATTTTTTAATTAATGTGCTAATCCGTCAATCGAGGAAGTAAATTGCTTTTGACATTCATTTTTTTTTATTAATAAATAGATAATGTGGATTTGTAGACTTAAACCGGAGTTGATATAAAAGTGAATCTTTAAAACTGGCATTTCATTGAAATCCAAAACTTCACCACATAATACTAAAGTCCGGCATGCAAACCCCTAGTATCTATTCCCAGAAAGAAATGTTTCCCCATGAATCAATGCTAAAAAACAGATATTTACTGCCAAAATTATTTGGTATTTTAGGGATAATATGCTAACTCAAGGCATGAAAAAATTAGTTTAATGCACTGCAAAGCTATTTAAAAAATCTATCGTTAAAATATACAATCAAACACAAAAAGAAATCCAACTAAAAACTGTAAGTTGGTCGTTAAGGGAATTTTAGCAATGGGTATAATTAAAAAGGAAGCAAGTGATTTATTAATTCTTTTGGTGCTATTCCTTATCGTCTCATTTTTCATTTTTAATCATTTAGGAGTAAAAAACGTAACTGATTCCGCAAGGTACTTAGATTATGCTCGTAATTTAGAAGATGGATTTTATATTGAAAAACACAATTTTTGGTATATAGGATATGTGATTTTAATATTTATCGTACAAGCACTTACCGGTTCATACAATGAACTAAATTTAATCTTATTTCAATACTTATATTCCCTATTTGGGTTAGTGTTTCTATATAAAACAATTAAAATTTTTCATGGAACCACTCCTGCTCCATTAATTGGAGGCGTTCTTTTTTTAGTATTTATTGAAATCAGTATTTGGAACTCATATATTTTATGCGAATCTTTTTATTTCAACAATATCGTACTTACTTTTTATTTTTTGGCTAAAACATTTATTCAAAAAAAATTCACCGTTACGAACATAGCGCTTAGTGTGTTTTTTACAATTTTAACCACATTTTCTAAACCCACAGGCATAGTAATTATACTATCTATAGCTAGCACAGCCTATTTGTATTTTTGGTTAAATTCAAAATGGCATCTGAGGATCAAAATAATCACTTTTTTCCTGGTTAATTTCATGATAGGGTATCTAATCAACATGATGATTGAAACTTTTCAAATCATTGAAAACTATCAGTTTGGGGAAATAATCTATAATATTTTAAGCTTACCTCAAAAGGCAGAATACAATAGTCTAACCCATACTGTTCCAGAATTAAATCTGTTGCCCCCTCAATTCCCTCCCCTAATAAGATTAATTCATTTTATACTTTTCAATTTCGAATTTTGGTGCATTTTATTTTTAAAAAAAATATACTTTTTTTTAATGCATATACGGCCCTATTGGTCTTTAAAACACAATCTGTATAATATAATTATACTTTTGCCAATTAATATTTTAGCTCTTTGGCAGATAGTCATCACAAATAATTTTGTAAAATTTTTCATTTTAATTTACTTAGTACTTCATATCCTAATAGTAGGAATAACAACCGTCGATTGGGATGGAAGATTTTTTCTGCCATTGATCCCTATCATAATAATATTCGCCGCACAAAGAATTTATATATTAAATGTTTCACTTAAGCACTATATCTCTCTAAAGTTCTAATTTTAATTGAATTTAGAAAAGGATTCTTTTAGTGGCCATTTGTAATAGTTGCCATCGTCTTCCCTTGCTTCGACTCCGCTCAGCAACCTATGTGTGGGGTTATTAAAATTTCGGTTCCGGTGTCTTCGACAAGCTCAGACTCCGGCGAAAGAGATGAAGACACCAACCAGAGACAAGTCATCCATCACAAGAATTAGTACATACGCTAACCACTTAATACATAGCCTTTTCCTATAATCCGCTTCTATCCTAAAAAAAGCCTTACTTTGGCTTAGGCTGTTTTCTAAATTTAATGTGGTAACTTTGATATTCACAACAAGGAATGCAGGGGAAAAGCGCATCGCAGCTCGTTTTTATGGGATACAGTGATAATCTGGACTTGTCTAAAGTGTAGTGAGCTGCTTGGCTTGGAATTGCTCTTGCTTTCTCTAAGCAAAAGCTTGTCATAATTGGCGAAATCTGCTTCTTTTGTACTGATTTTCTTGAAAAATCACCCATTCAGGGAAACCTCAAGTCAAAATTTACGTCATATAACTTCATTGTTTTAAAAATATTCATACCATGAAAAAAATATTAATTCCTATTATTATCATCGCCGTGATTGGTTTTCTAGCTTATAATAAAGCCGTAGGTGTGTACAATACCTTTGTACAAACAGAAGAAACAATCAATGGTCAGTGGGCGGAGGTAGAGACCCAATACCAAAGAAGAGCTGACCTGATCCCTAACTTGGTGAATACGGTAAAGGGATATGCTGACTTTGAACAAGAAACCTTGACTAACGTGATTGAAGCACGCTCAAAAGCCACTTCCATCAACTTGCAGGCCGATGACCTTAGCCCGGAAAACATTGCTAAATTCCAGGATGCACAAGACCAGCTGAGTGGATCTCTTAGCAGGTTACTGGTGGCCGTAGAAAGATATCCTGACTTGAAAGCCAACCAGAACTTTCTTGAGCTGCAGGCCCAATTGGAAGGCACTGAGAACAGGATTGCGGTAGCCAGGAGAAATTTTAATCAATCTGTGCAGAGCTACAATTCCAACCTGAGAACTTTCCCAAATAATATGTTTGCAGGATGGTATGGATTTGAAACTAAAGGTTATTTCGAAGCATCTGCTGGATCAGAAAATGCCCCAACGGTAGAATTTTAAAAAACGCTTATCATGGCAGAAAATTTATTTAGTAAAGCAGACCGCGAAATCATCATAGGAGCCATTCGGAATGCCGAGAAAAAAACCTCAGGAGAAATTCAAGTGCACATCGAAAGTCACTGCAAAGGGGACGTACTTGACCGCGCTGCTGAAGTGTTTGAGAAACTCAAGATGCATAAAACAGCACAACGGAACGCTGTGCTGTTTTACCTTGCTGTGCTTGACCATAAATTTGCCATTCTCGGTGATGCCGGAATAAACAAGGTGGTTCCTGAAAACTTTTGGGAAAATATTAAGGAAGAAATGCTCGTTCATTTCAAAGCTAAAGCCTATACTGAAGGGCTTAGAAAAGGCATAGAAATGTCCGGCAAGCAACTGCAACAACATTTCCCTTATGACCATGAAGGAGACATCAATGAGCTCCCTGACGAAATATCCTTTGAATAAGACATCATGATTAAAAAACAGCTTTTCCTTTCTTTTGTATTATTGGTGCTTTCATTGGCTAGCCGGGCACAGGGGGATTTTCCCGAAAAACCAAACCCTCCTCGACTGGTAAATGATTTTTCAAAAACCCTTTCAGCCAAGGAAGTTCAACAGCTGGAAAACAAACTAGTGGCGTATAATGACAGTACCTCTTCTGAGGTAAGCATCGTTTTAATCAATTCTGTTGGACCTTATGACATCAGTGATTATGCGTTTCAATTGGGTGATCAATGGGGAATCGGTAGAGCAGACAAGGACAATGGGGTACTTATTCTGGCGGCAATGAAGGACCGAAAGGTATTTATCGCCACAGGTTATGGAATGGAGGGAGCAATTCCGGATGCTTTGGCGAAAAGAATTGTAGAGCAGTTGATCGTTCCTAACTTTCGTACAGAAAATTATTATACCGGCTTGGATCAGGCCACTGATATGATCTTCAAACTAGCTTCCGGAGAGTATAAAGCAGAGGACCTGGGTTCTTCAGACAATCCCGGTGGCGGCCTACCCCTCTTCTTGATATTGATCGTTGGCTTTGTGATCCTTACCCTGATCAGAAACCGAAATGACAACAACAACCATATGGGAGGAAAACGAGGCGGAGTGGATTTCTTCACCACCTTATTGCTAGCCAATATGCTTGGAGGTAGCCGAGGTAAATTCGGTGATTTTTCTTCCGGAGGAGGTAGTTTTGGCGGAGGAGGCGGCGGAGGTTTCGGCGGCTTTGGCGGAGGAAGCTTTGGTGGTGGTGGCGCCGGTGGGAGCTGGTAAGAATTTAGGCGGTATTGCTGCAATTAATGCATCAATACCGCCAAGGTCGTTTGATTATCAATTCATTACTTCACAGTCTGATACCTGTTACTTCAATGGTTTAACCCATGCAGGTTTCCTATTTTGATCACAATTACCGACTTACTTTATCAATAGTAGCACTTCTCCAGAAGAAAAAAAGGTCACTTTAGCTTATAAACAATAAGCACCGGGTTTTCTGAGTCTTTTGCCGCCAAAGCTGTTCTTGCAAAGTCTCTTCCCTTACCTTTAGCCCAATTCTCAAATTCTTCCTTCCCCAACTGCTTTTTCTTTTCCACCAACAATTGATATAATTCTTTACCATTAATTTTTACCCCTATTTTTCCCTGTTCAAAACTATATATTATTGCTGGTGGTTCAAATCCACCATCTAAATCGTTGGTTAGCTCGCCTTCAATCACATGAGATTGTAAATTCTGGCGGTCATAAAAAAGGTTATAAAATTTCTTTTCAAATAGGAGAATTGTATAAAGCTGCTTTTCAGAAACATGGTATCTACCTCGGAAATAAAGTTTAGCTTGGCCATTCATTAATTTTATTCTATCCCTTATTTCCAAACCTTTTAATTCCTCCAGGTCTTGATCATAATTTCCATAGTCAAAAGTAAACATGGGCAACATTTGTTGATCTTGAAATTGATAAATCGTATCGTGAAAAGTCATTCCAAAATAAAGATGTTGTTTGCTTTTTTGAAAATAATTTCTCCCGGACATCTCACTTTCAAGTCTTTCGGCGTAAAATGGCAAGAAACTAATGGTATCCTGAAAATTTTCATCCAGGCTTTTGATAAAAAAATCTCCTGGATTTCTAGCGGGCTTATACAAATAATAGCGATTATCAAATTCAGAAAACACACCGGGGCCAAAGTGATCTTTCAAGATCAATTCACGTAGAAACTCACCTTCCAGGCTAAACCACATAATTTTTCTGGGATAAACTCCTAATAAGACCAGTTCCTCATTTACAACTGCCAAAGCATCAAAATCAAGGTATTCACCGGGGCCCTCTCCATAAGCAGCAATTTTTCCCAAATACTTCCCTGCCATTTTGAAAATTGTAATGCACTTACATCCGTAAATATCAAGGGTATAAATTTTGTCTCCATGAAAGAGAATTTGTTGCAAGCCGGCATTAAGTTGAGCTTCATCCAATTTATCTTCCAGCCATATATAGTTGATTTCTTGCTCAAAAAATTCAGACAGTTTACCGGATCTGGATTCGGAGAGGTCCACAGTTACCAAGGCTACACCTCTAGGGTCTTCCTCCGTATTAACTTCCTGCTTACAGCTACTTGTAAGAAATAAAAATATGCAACCTATTAGCAAAGGTATGAGTTTATTCAAGATCATATCTATTAAAGGAGTAATATAACTGCTCTACAAACTATGTAGAATAATTAAATATTTTCAAATCAGACTTTTTAATCCTATTTTTCTAATTCTTATTAACTCTTGATTGGGTACTAAAAAATTTTATTAAATAAAAGTTTTCTTACATTTACTTAAAGTAAAAAAACTTAGGATAAAAGTATATTGAATAAGGCACTTATCAAATAAAGGATTTGTATGGATAAGGTGGCTTTGTC
>NZ_CAXBOC010000111.1:0-12416 GCF_963976465.1 uncultured Cyclobacterium sp.
AAATTTACAGATTTCAAACTATAATTACGTCCGATTATTTAAGGGGCCTATACATCAGTGATTTCAGCTTCATGTATGGCCATGAAACTGTTGTCATGAAATTGCATAACAATAGGGGTTCTAACTTTTTCAATACTTTCTTCAGTGCTGATAACAGGTCCTACATTGTGCTTTTCTCCATTGTATGCCCAATAGGTATAGTCTTCCTCAAAATTTAAACTGGTTAATTCCTGATCAATTTTTATACTGTCTTGAATGGCTTCAGATGGAAATTTATACCGATAGGCAAAGCCTTTGTTATAAAGCCTGAATACAATTTCATAAAACTGAGGTGATGGCCCGGTGGTAGCTACTTGCCATTTGTATTCATTATAATGATTATTTACAGTCCTTTGTTTCCCTATTATTGTTTCCCAGGTCTCGTCAACCTCAATCTGTTCAAAGTCCCTAAATGACACATGTTCTGCAAAGCTTAATCCGTTAATTTGTAAACCTAAATTGGAAGATGTAAACAATGTATCAGCACCATTCATTACAGTAAAAGCGCTGGAATTATTAAGATTTGAAATATATACCTTCAACTCCTCATTAGGTGAAAACAACTGAAAATCATCCTTTTTTGAACAGGAAACTAAACTTAACAAAAATAATATTACGGAAATCTTAATTTTCATAGGGGCTACTTTTTACTTTAATGTAGTTAAGTTGTCTATTTGTAGAGGGCCGGAATTTTAATTTTTTCTTATTCAATTTCAATGATTAAGAACAGTATGCAGTAATAATTATTCAAATTTCATACGCTTGTTTTAAGCTATTTCTATTGCAAGTCCAATAATATTTGCCAACTTCTTTTCTAAAATTGTTTCCCTATTTTACTCATCAATACCATCAATATATGGTTGAAGTGCTTCACCCCAAATTTGATAACCGGCCTCATTTGGATGACAAAAATCAAGGGTAAACGCTTTGGTAAGGATCCCATCCGAGTTTAGCATTTTAGATGAAATATCTAGCAATGTTATCCCATTGTCTTTCGCATGTTGCTTCAGTAATTGGTTTGTTTCATTGATTAATAACCTCCGCGAATTATTCGGCATTTCTTCACGAGGCATAATTTCCATCAATACAATTTTTGCATTTGGTGTTTTAGATCGAACACTATTGTAAATAGCAGCAATCCCCTCAAGAATTTCGGCAGCCGTATTTTTTCTGGCATTTTCTGTTTCACTGGTATTGTTGGTGCCGATATGAATAATTACCAACTTTGGGCTTAGCCCATCCAGCTCCCCGTTATTTAAGCGCCAAAGTACATTTTGAGTTCTGTCCCATCCAAAACCTAAATTGAGGACACGGCGATTCTGAAAAGTTGCCTCCCATGAATGTGGACCATTTGCCACTCTTGATGTACCGTCAGCATTTTTTAAGGGGGGAAAATCACCTCCCCAAAAATGGGTTATGGAGTTTCCAATTAGTACAATTTCGGGATCAAGCGTATCCTTTATGCTAAGCACATCTTTATGGCGCTCCCACCAATCGTAACTATCGTCTTCAAGCTTTGGAACCGGTATTATCGCAGTATTGACACGTTTTCCACTACCGCTAACCTCCACTTCGGCGTTTTGCTGCTTACAGCCAAGAATCGAAAGAACTATACAAGAAAAATAAAAAATGCTTATAAATGATTTCGCCTTAAAAAACCTAAATAGTATTATTGAGGCTTCACTATTAATTTTCATAATCGCTAATTTGAAAGCAAATTAAACAAAAGCAACCCAATTACCTTAAGGTAGTCCATTAAACCCAATATTTTCAATAGAACTTCTATTACATAATCCGAAGGAAATGGCAAAACAAAATTTCTGTTCCATTCCTTTCCGTGTATTTTAGATAATAAGCATGATTCCTTTGGGTAAAAACGCAAAAGATTCCGTTTACTTTTCCAAGAATTTGTTCATTGTTTAGTTCAATCATAAGGATTCCCTTAATAGTAGAAAATAAAAAACCACAAACGAGTCGTTTGCGGTTTTTTACTACACTGTTATTCAACTTGTTTTATTCAGATATCCTCTAATAGTTAGGATTTTGTGTGATATTATCATTGATCTCCATTTCAACTTGAGGGATAGGCCATAAATAATCTCGATCAGCTCTGAAAGTTCTGGTCAATCCACTGGTAATGGTTTCCCATTCTCCACTTGCTGTATTGAAGTAATACAGCCCTTCAACCGTACCTACTTTTTCCTCACCAATTTTCCATCGGTTCATGTCATACAGTCTTAAACCCTCAAAAGCCAATTCTACTGCTCTTTCATCCCTGATTATGGCCCTCAATTCTTCCTGAGATTTACCAGTAGTGATGGCAGGCATTTCCACTGTTGGTCTTTGCCTCACCTCATTGATCGCATCATATACTGAATCATCAATTTCACCCAGCTCAATTTTTGATTCTGCATACATTAGCAATAC
Organism: uncultured Cyclobacterium sp.; assembly: GCF_963976465.1. Lineage (NCBI taxonomy): Bacteria > Pseudomonadati > Bacteroidota > Cytophagia > Cytophagales > Cyclobacteriaceae > Cyclobacterium > uncultured Cyclobacterium sp. The sequence continues at coordinate 2,467 of NZ_CAXBOC010000111.1, forward strand.
ATCTGCATATCGTATTAAAATCATATTGATAGACCCCGTATTAGGATTACCACCATCAGCTTCAAATTGTATCCATTTACGGTAGAAAACTCAGAAGATCTCACCCTATCAGCCGTTGGACTATCCGGAAGGGAATTAAAAGTACTTGTACCTATGGGCTGTCCCGTATAATAGGTCGTATAATTCCAGCGGGGGTCGATGTTTTCAAAAGGATCATCGGGATTCATAGGCCCTTTATATCCATATTTTAAAAACAAGTTGTGCACAGGCTCTACTACAGACCCTCCTCCAATAGATGCTGCAGCATAAGAAAAGGCATTGTAAGTATCCCCTCCCACGGCATATTGTCGGTCAAAAATTATTTCCGAAGAATTCTGACCTGCATATTGAAACAGGGCTTCATAATCAGGGTATAATTCGTAAATCCCTAGGTCCATCACTGCTTTGGCAGCATCTCTGGCCACTGTATACCTTTCGTTTCTATAGGCAATCCGTGCCTTTAATGCTATGGCCGCACCCAAAGTGGCTCTTCCTACCTCCTGAGAATAACTAATTGGCAATTGATTTCCTTGAATAATTTGATCCAATTCAGCAATTACAAAATCAACAACTTCAGATTTAGCGGTTCTCCCGATATGGTCAGTTATTTCTAAAGGGTCTAAAATTAGGGGAACATCACCCCATAGGCTACTTAATTGGGTATAGAAGAAAGCCCGTAAAAACCTAGCTTCTGCTTCGTAACGAGCGAGTAAGTCCTCATCTCCTTGCTCTATCCTGCCGATGTTTGCCAACACATTATTGGCACGCTGAACACCTCGGTAATACCTGTCCCACTGGGAGCCAATGGCTGCATTCACCGGGTCAAATGTCCCCATACACACATCATGAAATGAGCCAGGACCTGATGGGGCTCTAAAGCCAATATCAGTGACCGCATCCAGTTCTTTCACCATTGCCTGACCATCCAATTCTGCATAAATTCCATTCACTGCCAGGTTTGCATCTTTTTCCTGCTGCCAATAGATCAGTTCAGAAACTTGGCCGGGTGGGATTAGGTCGAGCCCATCATCGCAAGAGTATAAGCCTAAAGCCAAATAGCACAACCCTATGTATTTTATAGTATTATTTAATATTTTCATCGCTTTTCTATTTTAAATTAAAAGGTGACGTTTACTCCACCACTGAAAAGTTTGCTGTGAGGGAAGAACTGGCTTCTTCCTCTAGGTGTTTCCGGATCAAAGAGCTCAGTCTCTGTAAATGTCAACATATTTTCACCTGACACATATACCCTCAAATTGGCAACTACATTCTGAGGAATAGTATAGCCCAATTGGAAATTTTTTAACCTCAAATAACTCGTATTTTGCAACCAAAAATCCGATTCCATTAGGTTGGCAGAGTTTCCTGACCTTACCATTGGCCAAGTCCCATTGGGGTTTCGTTCAGGGTGATAGGCTTCTCTCGCCATGGTAACGGGAATAAAATTGGTGTAATTAGGTCCTTCCATCAATGCGCCATCCAATGAATGCTGTTGGCGCAATACTCCTTGCCAAAACATGGAAAAATCAAAACCTTTATAGGAGGCATTGAAACGAACACCAAATTCATACCGTGGGTCTTCATTGCCCATAATGTATTGGTCACCTGCAGGATAAAGGGATTGAGAAATCACTCCGTCTCCATTTAAATCTTCATAAATGATGTCTCCAATACTTACAGTAGGGAAAATAGTGGCCGGATAATTGTCCAGGTCTTCTTGAGTTTTATAAATCCCCGGGGATTTTAAGCCTCTTAAAGAATTGATGGATTCACCTTCAGTCCAAACGGTAAACTTATCCGGGAAAAAAGGCCCTGTACCTTTTAAGTCTTCAATTCTATTGACTACATCTGAAAAATTTATACCAACAGAATACTGAAAACCGCTCTCAGAGGCCGGTGAACCGTGGTAATTAACGGCCAACTCCCAACCTTTATTAGACACTGCAGCTGCATTCTGTACCGGAGGATTATAACCTATGGTTCTTGGGATAGGCAGTTCTATCAAAATATCATCGGTATACTTGTAAAAATACTCAGCAATTACCTCAATTCTGTCATCCATAAATCCCATATCCAAACCAATATTAGACATGGTGGTGGTTTCCCAGGTAATGTCTGGGTTTCCTGCACTGGTAATGGCAGTTCCGGGAACCAGATTATTGTTGAACTGATAGCCGGTTCCCAAATTGTAAGTATTTAGATATCTGTACAAACCTATTCTTTGATTACCCAATTGTCCCCAAGATCCTCTAAGCCTTAGGTCACTGAATAGGCTTCCATCTTTTAGGAAGTCTTCTTCTGAAATTCTCCATCCTGCAGAAAAAGAAGGAAATATACCCCAACGTTTGCCTTCGCCGAACCTTGAGGATCCATCATACCTAACATTCGCTTGAAACATGTACCTGTCATCAAAACTGTAATTGGCTCTTCCAAAAAATGATCTGAGTCTCCACTCCTGTGAGTAACCACCCGTTCTTTGGTTTTGCACATCACCAGCATTGATATCTCTCAGGTCATTGCTGAAAAAATTATCTCTATAGGCCGTTATTTGCTTGAATCGATTGTATATTTCCTCATAACCCGCTGTAGTCTGGATACTGTGCCTATCAAAGCTTTGGTCATAATTCAAATACAGCCGTTGACTTATTTCTCGCTGATTATCTTGGCTTTCAGTGAGTTGAGAAGTTGCAAACCACCCCCCAACATTAACCAGTTCACCGGTTACGTAATTCCTCATTCCTGCCAAACTGTTCTGGAAAATAAAACCATCTGTTGATTCAGTATTTAAAGTTACGTTACCTTCTAAGGAAAGTGCCTCATTGATGGTATAGGCAAAACCTAGTTGACCAAAAACATCATCACTTATCCGACTTGTTTCACCTTCCTGAACCATTGCGCGAGCGTTCCATTGCCCGGAAACCAAGTCATAGGTTCCATCAGGATATTCCATCACGATGTTTCTATTGATATGTAATAAAGCCTGAGTGATGCGTTGCCCTGTAAAACCCGGTCCATTAAAAGCCCTATTTCTATACATCAGGTTGGTTTTAATGGTCAGCTTATCGCTGGCATACATGTCAGAATTTATCCGCATGGTAACTTGTTTGTTATTAAAGTTCTGCAAGATCCCGTCTGTATCAGCATAATTGACAGAAGCGAAAATTCTACCTGATTTCCCCCCACTGGAAAGTGAAACAGAGTGTCTTTGCTGAAATGCATTTGGATTAAAAATACCTCCTTCATAATCTGCAAATGGATATTCTAAAGGATTAGTACCCGCGGCCACATTTTCTATATAGGTTTCACTGTAGGTAGGGCTGGCCCCTACATTTGCCTGAGCCTCATTTTCCAATCGCATCCAAGTAACAGGATCTGTAGGTTCCGGGAAAAAGTTTGGATTTTGCCATCCTACGAAGTTATTGTAACTGATTTTTACTTCTCCTTCTTCGCCTCTTTTGGTGGTTACCAAAATCACTCCATTCGCAGCTCTGGAACCATAAATGGCTGAGGATGCTGCATCCTTCAACACAGTAATGGAAGCAATATTATTGGGTTCTACAGTACTTAGAGATTGTTCTACACCATCTACTAGAATCAATGGGTTTGAATTATTCAAAGTCCCTACTCCTCTAATTCTAATGCTAGTACTTTCATTACCAGGTGCACCTCCATTGTTTTGTATCGTCAAGCCCGGTGTGGTACCTTGAAGAGCCGAGGCAGTATTGACCACCGGCCGTCTGGCTAAGTCTTCACCGGAAACCGTACTAACGGCCCCTGTCACATTGGCCCTTTTTTGGGTACCAAAGCCTACCACCACCACCTCATCTAAGGAAGAGGTAGCTTCTACTAAAGTAACATCAATAATAGAACGGTCTCCTATCATAATTCGCTGGCTTTCAAAACCAATAAATGAAAAAACCAATTCAGATGCTTCCGGAACGGTTAGAGAATATTTACCATCTAAATCCGTAGCTGTACCGATGGTGGTTCCCGGTAAAGAAACCGTCGCCCCCGGGATAGGCTCGCCGTTCTGATCAGTAACTGTTCCGGTAATGGTTACATCTGCCCTAAAGATTGCTAGCGTAGCTTCTCCTTTTAAAGAGTTATTTGAGGCAGGGATTTCTTCATAAAGGACATGGCTATGGCCTTTATGGATGGAGGGGTAAAATAGCTGAATAGCCATAAGGAATATCAATATTTTAATCGACAAATACCCCTTGAGTAGTCGTTTTTTCATAACTTTGTAATCTTTAGTGTTGTTTTAAAAACTGCATTTAAATCAGATCAAATGGATGAACCTGAGAAACTTACCCATTGATCTAATACTTTTACTGAAAGCCATCTATTAATAGATGGCTTTTTTTTGGGAGGTTTTATTACATATAAATCTATTTTATGGTATATGATAAATCGAGAGTCCCTCATTGTAGTTTTGAGGTACCAAAATAAATAAGTTGGGTTATGGGTCAATTGAATATAGAATCATAAAATCCGGCTAGAAATGCGGATTTAAACCAATCTATTACGTTACATACTTTAATTATCCCCTTCTAAAAAATAAACAACATGTGTCACATGTATTTATTTTAAATTTAAAATGGATATCATATAACTTTTTAAATAAGATACCTAATTGCTATAACTTATTGGCGCATTTAGGATAATTCACAATAGCTGTATTAAATTAGATAAAATTCCAGTTATAAGCAATACAAAAGAATAATTCATCAAATAAATCTCACCTTTTAATAAAAAAGAAGGTAAAAGATGGTTATAATGGCTTAAGTTGACCTAATTATAGTTAAGAATTTAAAAAAATAAAAGAAAATCAACATTAAAAATTAAATTTTAAATAATATTAATCTAATATACAGCCTGCGAAGGTACCGATATGGGGTAAAAGTAAGCATTTGGGTTGGGGACATTCATCATGACAAATCATTTTTTTTGCCCGGCCATGATTTAAAAAGGAGTCTACAGCTTAAATTCAATAATAAGTAGATCTCTTAATGTTCATCTCCTTGGTAAATCCACATTGCCCGGGTGTCACCTGCCACCATAAATCCGGATTTTTCATAAAACCCAACAGACTTACCATCTGCTGTTAACATATGCATATGGAAGTGTTCATAATTCTTTTTGAGTTTTGCTATAATATTTCGCCCTATTCCTCTCTTTTGATAGTCCGGATGAACCAATAAGTGAGGATAATAAACGACCAGGTATCCATCAGATATTGCATTTCCAATGCCCACCAATTTTTCACCCTCCCAAGCAGAAACCAATGCATGAGAATTTAGAAGTGCCTTTCTCAATTGTTTGGGTTTATCTGCGGCAGTCCACTTATTTGCCAGGTAAAGTGCTACGATCTGTTTTTCGTCAATTTCACGGGTTTCCGAATAAGTAATTTCCATAATTTACTTTTATTGAGGGCTAAAGTGTTGGGAATCTTGTTTGCCAATGTACTTTCGTAAAGATCATTCGATAATTTACAAATTAAAACCACTAAAAATAAAAAGGCCCACTTAATAAGTAGGCCCTTTAATAGTAAAGAAATTTGTCAATTATTAATATCCCGGATTTTGAGTTAATCCCGGTTCCACTCTTAAACTGTTTTCATGAAAAGGCCAGCGGTAATTATGCGGTTGGAAAGAACGGTCCTCAATCTTTAAAGAAACCATTTCTCCATTTTCCATACGCGTATGTCCCAAGGCAGGTTGATTTAATACCTCTTCCGCTATTTCCCATCGAATTATATCTTCATACCTGAGTCCTTCTCCTGCAAATTCAATTCTTCTTTCATTTCTGATCAGGTTGATCCAATCTTCTTGACTAAAATCACTGTATTCTGCTCCGGTAACATCAGCTATGCTCATGTCTAATCCAGCCCTTTGTCTAATCATATTGATGCTTTCCAATGCCAAATCATCAATGTCATTCAACATGATTTTAGCTTCAGCATAAGTTAGCAACACCTCAGCATAACGTAGCAATCCAAAATCAAAATTTCCTCCAGACCTAAATGCGTCAGCTTCGGAGACAAATTTCTTAAACCAGAACCCCGATTTACTTGCTCTCTGATTTTCGAAAAACATTGGATTATTGGTATTGTAGATATCTATTGGCTCACCGTAAAATGTATCGCCATGTCCCATTATACTAGATTCATACCTTGGATCTCTATTTAAGTTTGGATCTAGTAAATACTCTTCTTCGGTATGTAGCGGGCAATTTGAGATAGGCCTACCTTGGAGGGTCCAATATGAATCTACCAAGGACTTTAGTGGGACTACATACGATTGACCATTTCCTGTACGATAATGTGGGCCTAAATCTCGAAATGAATTGGTCGCACTGTTGTTATGGCTTTGCATATCGAAGTGCATTATAAATTCATTGTTTGTTGAGGCTCCTTCATATTGAAAAAGTTCCTCATAATTTGAATACAATTCATACTTTTCACTGTCCATTATCTCTTTAGCTAATTGGGCAGCTAATTCATAGCGACCATTGTACAATGCATACCTCATGGTCAGTGCCTTGAATGAATATTTATTGAACATATACTTGTCTGAGGTATACTCATCTTCCGGTAAACGTGAGGCAATGTCATCAGCTAAAGGAAATAGCTGGTCCAAAATTTCTTCTTTAGGCGTAGTAGGCTGAAGTGCATCTACTAAATCAGCAGGCTGTAAATGAAAAGGAACATCTCCCCATCTGAAAGTAAGCTTAAAATAATGCCAAACGCGAAGTGCTTCTAAAATGGCTTTATATTTCGTCCTTACTGCCTCATCTTCTACATAGGGGATATCGGCATTATCCACAAAAGTATTTAACCTACCTAAATGCTTCATTTGTAACTCGTAGTAAAAAAGAAATGCTGATGTAGTACTATTGATATTTCCATTAGCTATCCTTTGGTGATGATGCCCATCTACCCTACTGTATGCATTATCAGATTTACCTTCCTCCATGTAAAATAAAGTCTGATGAGAACTTGGATGAGTAAAAACATCCAAATAACTACTATAAACTACCCTACGTAAATCCTCTTCATCGTTAAAGAATTCTACAAATGAGGTTGCTGTTGGATCCGTTTTATCAAGAAATTCAACACAACCTGTAAGGCTAAGTCCAATTATTGCGAATATTATTAGTATTTTTTTCATGGTTTCCTTCTTAATTTATAGTGGCTTTAACTCCCAAACTAAAAGTTGCCATCCTCGGATAATTACCATTTCCTCCATCTCTTTCCGGTTCTAAACCTTCCCATTTAGTGAAGGTAATTGCATCCTGAGCATTAAAATATATTCTTACGCTGTTAATATTGCGTCCAATTTTAGGAACAGTATAACCTAATTGTAACATTTTCACCCTAAAGAAAGCCGCATTGCTAAGCCAAACATCACTTAGTACAGCATTAGGACTAGAACCTGTCCAAACCCTAGGGAAACGGCTATTCGGTGTTTCCGGTGTCCATCTGTTATTCATGTAATATTCTCTAGGAGCACCAAGGTTATTATTAACACCATCCATTAAAACCGGATAGCCTTCCATTCCATTTAATCTACCTAGCCTTTTACCTACTCCCTGCCCTAGAAAATTAAAATCCCATCGGCGGAATCTTAAGTTGAAATTAATAGAATAGTTTAGGTGAGGAAAAGGATCTCCGAGATTAATTTTATCTTCATCATTAATTACACCGTCACCATTTTTATCCTTGTATTTGATATCACCTGGATAAGTATTGGGTAATTTTGCTTCTGTACCGTCTACATCCTCCCAAGTCTGGAAATATCCGTCACTTTCGTAACCAAAATAGTTGTCTATTGCTATTCCTTCATACCAGATTTTATCTTGATTACTTTTAAAAATTAAGGTATCAGAACGATTATAACCTGCTTTAAGCACACGGTTTTGGTTATCAAAGAAGATTCCACCAATACTATAATCTACTTCTCCGACCTTATCGGCATAATTAGCAGAAAACTCCCAACCTTTGTTCTCTACCTCACCAATATTCACTGAAGAAGTTAAATAATAAGAACCTGTCAATGGTGGTACCGGAAAGTCAGAGTATATTAAGTCATAAGAGAATTTATGGTAATATTCAGCCGTCAAATTTAGCTTATTATTAAATGTGGTCAGGTCCAAGCCAAAATTTGATTGTCTTTGTTTTTCCCAACTAAAATCAGGGTTTGGTACGCGCATGGTCCAACCCCAAGTATTGACTACTTCCTGCCACAAATATGGGTTGACGTTTTCATTACCGATTAACCCATAAGATGCCCTAAATTTTAAATTATTTACAAGCCCGGAGCTTATCAATCCATTCATAAATGACTCATTGTGAACATTCCATGCAAAAGCACCGGAGGGAAAGAATCCCCATCTATTGTTAGGTGCAAATTTACTTGACCCATCACCTCTGGCTGTTACTTCTATTAAGTACCGGCTATCATAAGAATAATTTAATTTTGTAAAAAAGGAAGATTTAGAAAACTCTCGGTAATCTGTGTAAGTATTGTTCATTATCTCCGCACCACCCAATAAGTAAATCTTATCTTGGCCTTGTCTAAGATCCTTTTCATAATTTATCAATGCTCTTGCTGTAACCTGACTTTGGCTTACTCCTTGACTAGCACCAACCGAATTACTCCAAATATTCACAGGCTTGCCATCGCCATCAAAAAACTTATAGGTCAATCTTTTATACTTACTGGCTGACTTATTAATCATATAGGAGACATTACCTTCTACACTTAGGTTTTTATTAATAAAATACTTAGGTCTAAGGTTAATGGTACTTCTATCATGCAAAGCATTCCAAGACCCTCCATGCTCAATTGAAGCAAGCGGATTGATATTGTTATGAAGAATATAATTGTTCTCTAATTCTGATTCATAGAATATGGGCTGGGTAGGATTCATCCTCCAAGCAAGCTGATAAAGTCCATGTCCATCATTATTTGCTTGAAGTCTGTCTACTTGTAACCTATGTGCATAAAAATCAGCAAGCAAAACAAATTTATCTGCTATATTAATATTGGTATTGAATCGAGCGGAAAACTTATTGGATCCTTCCAATTCATTCATCCCGTTTTCATCGATATAACCCAACATTAAATTGAAGGTCCAACTCCTCCTCCTCCTGAAATACTGGCAGAAGTATTGTGGGAATAGGATTGACGTTGCATAATCTCATCAAGCCAGTTGACATTTGTATAATTCCCACTTTCTGCAGCGGTTATGTCTGCATCAGAAAACAATAAAGATTGGCCTTGATAGCCTCTTGCTTCATTGTTGAGTTTCATATAATCTGAAGCACCCACAAAATCCGGTAAATCTATAGGATTATGTAGTGCTCCCCAAGAATGTAAGTTGACCTTAAACTGACCAGTTGTACCCCGATCTGTTTCGATAATAATCACCCCATTCGCTCCTCTTGAACCATAAAGCGCAGCGGATGCTGCATCCTTTAATACCGTAATATTTTTAACTTGATTAGGATCAATATCTGTAAGAGATTGCTCCATTCCATCAATGATAACCAAAGGACCGGCATTTTGTAAAGTACTTATACCCCTGATTGATATAGACCCAGGCACACTACCGGGAAGGTTATTTCCTTGCATCAATGTAACACCAGGAATGGTTCCACTAAAAGCTTCTTCCAATTTAAAAATAGGGCGGCTTTTTACTAAATCCATGTCAAGTTGCTCGACAGAAGAAGCCAAATGCTGTCTTTCAACCTCACTAAAACCTACTACTACCACTTCATTTAAATCCACACTTGATTCTTGAAGGGTTACATCAATGGTATTTTTTCCTTCAGTACTAATTTCCTGACCATTAAACCCAATCATATTAAAGATTAAGGTAACCTCTCCAGGAACTGAAATACTATATGT
>NZ_CAXBOC010000112.1:0-12369 GCF_963976465.1 uncultured Cyclobacterium sp.
AAAGAAAAGCCAAACCTAATTCTAAGTGGTGATTATAATATATGTCACAAGGCCATAGACATTCATAATCCTGTTTCAAACAAAAACACTTCCGGTTTTCTTCCTGAAGAAAGAGCATGGATGGATAAATTCACTACTTCAGGATTTGACGATAGTTTCAGGCTATTAAACAAAGAAGCCCATCAATACAGCTGGTGGAGCTATAGAGCCAATGCCAGGGCAAATAATAAGGGTTGGAGAATAGATTACCACATGACTACTTCTCCTGTGAGTTCACGAGTAAAAAATGTAGGCATTTTAAATAAAGTGATCCATTCAGACCATTGTCCTATAGTAATTGAAGTTTATAGAATAATAAAATAAAGTCGTAATAAAAGACTAAAAATACGATGAAATCAATAAAAATTTCCATTCCATCTTTGATTGAAAATATAACTATCGTTGAAAGTTTTATTGATAATGCCAAAGAAAAGTTTCAGATCAACGACGACATCTACGGTAATATCATGATTTCAGTAACCGAATGTGTCAACAACGCAATCATTCATGGAAATAATTCCAACAAAAACAGCTTGGTTAAATTAGAATTATTATTCTTTGACAATCAAATCAAATTTATCGTTGAAGACGAGGGCAATGGATTTGACTACCAACATTTAAATGACCCAACAGCATTAGAAAATTTAGAAAAAGCAGGGGGCAGAGGGGTTTTTATCATGCGACATTTGAGTGATGAAGTCGAGTTCGATAAAGAAGGAAGCAAAATCACACTTACTTTTTACATGAATTAAAATGGCAATTCATTTCTTTGAAGAAGAAATAAAATCATCCTTGACAGAAAAAAGGATAATCAAGCAATGGTTAAAACAAATTGCTGAGAGGAAAGAGTATAAAATTCAAGACCTGAACTATATCTTTTGCTCAGATGAATATTTATTAGAAATAAATATTCAATATCTCAATCATGATACCTATACAGACATTGTCACATTTGACCAGTCTGAATATGATAACGAAATAGAAGGGGATATCTACATAAGTATTGATAGGGTTAAAGAAAATGCTGCAACACTGAAAACAACTTACCATCAAGAATTACTTAGGGTTTTGGCCCACGGTCTGCTACATTTATGCGGACTGAAAGACAAAACAGAAAAGGAAAAAATAGAAATGAGAAAAGAAGAGGATGCAGCACTTTCATTGTTTCCACAAACAACTGTTCCACGTGGAACAGTAAAATAAACAAAGAACAAATTTCAACAAGTGTTTCACGTGGAACACTAGAATAGAATAACATGTTTCCAATATACGATGTAATAGTAGTAGGCGCAGGACATGCAGGATGTGAAGCAGCACATGCAGCAGCGAAGATGGGTTCTTCGGTTTTATTGTGTACAATGAACATGAACACCATTGCACAAATGTCATGCAATCCAGCAATGGGAGGAGTTGCAAAAGGTCAAATTATAAGAGAAATTGATGCGTTAGGAGGGATGTCAGGTATAATTTCTGACAAGTCTACAATACAATTTAGGATGTTAAACAGGTCAAAAGGTCCTGCCATGTGGTCACCGAGAAGCCAAAATGATCGCATGCGATTTGCAGAAGAATGGAGATTAGCTTTAGAAGCTACACCCAACCTTGATTTTTGGCAAGAGATGGTTACCGGAATCGTGGTTAAGGATGGAAAGGTTCAAGCCGTTAAAACAAGTCTTGGTTTAGAAATAAAGTGTAAATCTGTGGTTTTAACCAATGGAACATTTTTAAATGGCCTAATCCATATCGGAGAAAAGAAAATGGGAGGCGGAAGAACAGGAGAAAGCGCTTCTAAAGGAATTACGGAAGACTTGATAAATCTAGGTTTCGAATCGGGTAGAATGAAAACTGGGACGCCACCTAGGGTGGATGGAAGAAGTTTAGATTATTCATTAATGGAGGTCCAGGAAGGGGACAGCCAACCTGAGAAGTTTTCCTATTCAACGAAAACAAAACCGGTACAGAAACAAAGAAACTGTTGGATCACCTATACCAACAAGGAAGTGCATGAAACTTTGGAAACAGGATTTGATAGATCCCCTATGTTCAATGGAAGAATTCAAGGTTTAGGTCCAAGGTATTGCCCTTCAATTGAGGATAAAATCAATCGGTTTGCAGAAAGAGAAAGACACCAAATATTCGTTGAGCCGGAAGGATGGAACACTGTAGAGATTTATGTGAATGGATTTTCCACCTCCCTCCCTGAAGATGTACAGTATAAAGCGATAAGAAAAATCAAAGGTTTTGAAAATGCCAAAATGTTTCGACCCGGATATGCCATAGAATATGACTTTTTTCCCCCAACCCAATTGAATTTAACCCTAGAAACAAAGCTCGTTGAAAACCTGTATTTTGCCGGACAAATCAACGGAACTACAGGATATGAAGAGGCGGCAGCACAAGGATTAATGGCCGGTATAAATGCACACAATAAAGTAAAAGAAAAAGAAGCCTTTATTTTAAAGAGATCTGAAGCATATATAGCAGTGCTGATTGATGATCTGATAAATAAAGGTACAGAAGAGCCCTATAGAATGTTTACATCCAGGGCTGAATTTAGACTGTTGTTGAGACAGGATAATGCAGATTTAAGATTAACTCCCTACGGATACAAATTGGGGCTTGCAAACGAAAAGGAATACCGACAAACTCAATTAAAGGCTGAGAAAACCGAAGAACTTACGAAAAAACTAGAAAAAATAAGGTTATCGCCTAACCAAATAAACGAAGGATTGGAGCAACTAAACACTGCTACAATAAAGGAAAAAATAACAGTTGAAAAACTGATAAAGAGACCAAATATTGGACTTAAGGATATCATTAAGATTAGCGAAGAACTTAAGGAAAATCTAATAGATTATTCAATACCCGTTAAAGAACAAACTGAAATACTGATCAAGTACAAATCATACATCGATAAGGAAAGACAGATGGTTGAAAAGATAAATAATTTAGAAGATCTTAAAATTCCGGCTACAATTTCCTACGAAGAAATTAAAGCACTTTCTGCAGAAGGAAGACAAAAATTGGGCAAAATAAAGCCACAAACCCTAGGTCAAGCTTCTAGGATTAGTGGAGTTTCACCGGCAGACATGTCAATACTCACCATTTATTTAGGAAGATAAAATGTATGAAAGGTTAACTAAATGTCCGCTATGCAAAAGTGAGCAGTTCAACAATCATCTTGTTGTAAAAGACCATGCCATAAGTAAAGAATCCTTTATTATTTGTGAATGCAGCAATTGTAAGCTATGGTTTACCAATCCCAGACCGGATGAAGAAAATATCCCAAAATACTATGACAAACCCAACTATATCTCACATCAAAATAAAAGCAGAAGTTTAACGGATATAGTTTATAATGCTGTCAGAAAATATACACTAAAACAAAAACTAAATTGGTTAAACAGCCGAACATCTAAAAAAGGCAGAATGCTTGACTATGGCTGTGGAGTAGGCTTATTTCCAAAAACCTGTCAAAACGATGGCTGGGAAGCATATGGTATGGAACCCAACCAAAAGGCAGCTACAATAGCAAAGGAAGAAAATAAAGTCAATATTATTTACAACTTCAAAGCCTTACACAAATTAAAGAAATTTGATGCCATCACCCTATTTCATGTATTGGAACATATCCACAACCTACATGAAACACTAGATATCCTATTGAGCAGATTGAAAAAAAGAGGGTTTCTATATCTAGCAGTACCCAATAGAGATTCTTTTGATGCCAAACTATTCAAAGAAGATTGGGCAGCGCTTGATGTACCTAGGCATTTGTATCATTTTAACAAACAATCAATGAATTTCCTGGTTGATCAACACCAATGTAGACTGGTTGATACCTATCCAATGACCTTCGATAGTTACTATGTTTCCTTATTGAGCCACCAAACCAAAGGAAATAAAAATAGATACTTAAAAGCCATCAAAACAGGATATCAATCAAATAAACATGCCAAAACCAATGATAATAACTATTCTAGTTTATTATTTGTGATAAAAAAGAAATGAAAAAACTTTTCAATAGATTCTGCTTGATTATTATCGCCGCAATTTTGGGCGCATGTGCCAAACAAAGCTCACCTATGGGGGGACCTAAAGATGAAGACCCTCCAGTATTATTGTCATCCGACCCAAAAAATGAAAGCATTAACATAAAACCGGAAAAAATAGACTTAGAATTTAACGAGTATGTTGAACTAGAAAATCCAACACAATCTATCATAATCACTCCAAAAATAGATAAAGACAAGGTAGAATACATAGCCCTTAAAGAACATGTTCTCATAGACTTGAATCAAGAATTGGAAGACAGTACAACATACGTATTTAATTTTCAGAAAAGCATTCAAGACATTACAGAAGGAAACCCGGCAGAAAATCTAAAACTTGTATTCTCTACAGGAGAAACCATAGACAGTTTATCAGTCTCAGGAGAAGTAGATTATTGGTTTTCTGAAGATAAACCGGATTATAAAGATATTCTGGTTGGTTTATACATCAATGAAGACAGCACAGATTTATTTACTTCAGCTCCTTACTATATTGCACAGGTTGATACCGCAGGAAAATATAAAATAACAAACATCAAAGCCGGGACTTTTAGGGCTTATGCCTGGTATGATGAAAACAACTCCTTAAAAGCAGAACACCGAAGTGAACCGTATGGCTTTTTATCCGAACCACTAGAGGTAAATAAAAATATAGAAAATCTGCAATTCAATTTAAACAGGGCGGATTTAAGTACTTTAAAGATTAACAGAACTTCAAGTACAAGTGGCAAATTTGATGTCATTCTTAGTAAAGAACTAGCTAATTATACAGTATTTCATCAAGATAAGAATACAAAACTTTTTTTCCGTAAAAAAGACAATAACATAAGATTTTATCATACCGAGTTGATCAACGACAGCACCGAAGTCCGTTTGCAATTAATGGATTCGGTAGGAGTAAAAATTGATACAACACTATATGCACGATTTGATGAAAGTGATAGAAGTAAAGAAAAAATTGAAATATCAACTGCGGGAGAGACTCAATTTATTGATACTATTAACGCAAAATTATCCTTCAATAAACCTATTTATCAAATAAACTATGATTCATTATACATAGCCTACGATACAGCAAGTACCTTGTTCATAAATCCCGATATGGTAAGCTTTGCAGATAGCTCAGGAAGCAGAACTTTACTAAACATTAACATTCCTATTAATGATTCTATTCCTTACGAAAAGTATAAACTCATTGCAGCTGATTCTACTTTCCAAGATGTGGAAATGCTCTGGAATGAAGAAAAGTTCGAAGCCACCTACAGTAGGCTAAAAAAGGATAATCTTGGGGATGAAATCAGTGGTAAAGTACCTACAGATGAACGACCAATTATTATCCAATTGCTAGACAAGAGTGACAATATAGTTCGAGAAAAATACCTTACTGAAACCAATCAATTTTCCTTTACAAAACTGGAAGCTACCAATTACAAATTAAGAGCAATTATTGATCGCAACAAAAATAAAGCCTGGGATCCAGGAAATATTAACTTCAATATACAACCTGAACCTGTCTATTTCTATTACGATGAAGAAAGCAAAAGTAAAGAATTAATATTAAGAGGAGGTTGGACATTGCAAGACCAAATTCTCACCAAAAGAAGGGAAACAGGTCTACTTATTAACAATAAGAGCAAAGAAACTTACGAAATCGATGAAATTCCCCTAAGTATTTTAGAAATCACAACAAAAGACTTAATAATAGATTGATTATCAGTATTTTAAATAATAATCGGTGTTAATTAATTTTTGTGGATAAATAAATATTGAAAGTGGATAAGTGTGAAGAAAGCTGTTTATATCAACAATCAAAATTGGAATTAATCACATATTTCTTCCACTTTTAGAATCACTGGGGATAAACTTTTACTTGTAAACAATTATCCACATAGATACCCACGGAAAAGTTATGCCTAACAGCAAAAGATCATTTATACACAGTGAAATACTTAAAGTTATTAGTCAACACAAAATCAACGATTTAAGGGCATAAAAAAATGTGAATAACTGGTGTATAAGTGTAGAAAAATTGGTAAATGAAAGTGTATAAAAAAAGTAAGGAGGATTTACCAACATATCCACCCTATAATAATAACAACAGTTTCTTTAATTTATAAAAATCTTAAAATAAATAAGGTGTGTATAAACTTTGAAACGGCATGGCAAACAATTTTCTTTTTCAATCATTTGACCATTTTGAGACAAGGTGAAAAAATCATAAAACCTTATTCAGAACCACCAATCAAAAATAAAATCCGAGAGGCATCTCTACTCTCAGAGAATAGATTTTTTAGAAAAAAGAATAAATGCAGCTCTTAATTTTATAGTTAAATTTTTGCTTTAAATATAAACTTGTGTGTGATTAAGTACTTAAGAGTTTATTTTATAAGGCCTCTTTTTTGGTGAATAATAAAAAGGGTTTAATGCAAACAACTACTCTTATAAAAACAAAATGGTAAATGGCTTGTGTTAAACGGATTAAATAATTTCAATTTATTATGCATGCATAATTATTTTTAGTAAATTGAGTGCTATAGGAAAATGAAAAAAGAAGAAACGATAGATTATCAAATTAAGTCTTGTTGGCATTCCATTTCTAGAATGTACAATCAGAAAGCAAATATGGAGGGGATTACCACCTCCATGGGATTTGTTCTTATCAATATAGATTCTACTGCAGGAACAGCTGCAACAAAGATTGCGCCCCAAATGGGACTGGAATCGAGAAGTCTTACAAGGTTGTTGAAAACCATGCAAGAAAAAGGTTTGATAAAAAAAGTACAAGATCAGGCTGACAAACGATCCGTTAAAGTATTTTTAACAGAAAAAGGAAAACAAAAAAAAGCTGCTGCAGTAAGTACAATTAAGGAGTTTAACCATAAAGTTCGTGAAAAGTTAAGTGAGGATGAGATTGGTTCCTTTTTTGTTACCTTTAAAAAGATCAATAGCGTCATTGATGAACTTCAGAAGTCATAGATACATAGATATTAACAATAACAATAAGCTAATATAACCAATGAAAAAAAGCATAAAGAGAGTTGCCGTTTTAGGTTCCGGAATAATGGGGTCGAGGATTGCTTGTCATTTCGCCAATATAGGGGTTGAAGTTTTGCTTTTGGATATTATACCCAAAGCTCCCAACGAAAAAGAAACGAAGAAAGGATTAAGCATTGAAAGCAAAGAAGTACGGAATAGAATCGTAAATGATGCGCTGAATAGTACATTGCGTGCAAAACCCTCGCCCATCTATGACAAAGCATTCGTCAATCGAATTACTACAGGCAATTTTGATGATGATTTGCCTAAAATCGAGCATTACGATTGGGTAATTGAAGTGATTATAGAAAATTTGGAGATCAAGCAAGGCCTTTATGAAAAAGTAGAGAAATACAGGACGCCTGGTACCCTAGTTACTTCCAATACTTCAGGGATACCTATTCACTTAATGAGTGACAATAGGTCACAAGATTTTCAGGAGTGTTTCGCAGGAACGCATTTTTTTAATCCTCCAAGGTATCTAAGATTGTTTGAAATTATTCCGGGACCAAAAACCAAACCGGAGATAATTGACTTCTTGATGAATTATGGAGACAGATTTTTAGGCAAAGAAACTGTTCTGTGTAAGGATACGCCTGCATTTATTGCCAATAGGGTAGGTGTTTATGCCATTATTTCAGCCATTCATACCATAGAAAAGCAAGGACTAAGCGTATCAGAAGTGGATAAGCTCACCGGAACGATCATAGGGAGGGCCAAATCAGCCACTTTTAGGACTTTGGACGTAGTTGGACTAGATACTACAGTCCACGTGGCCAATAACCTCTATAAGGTACTAGAACACGATGAATCCAGAGATCGATTTAAATTGCCAAAAAGTGTTCAGGTTCTGAATGAGAACAAATGGTACGGAGATAAAAGTGGCAAAGGTTTTTTTCACATGATTAGGCATGAGGATGGTCGCAAAGAACTAAAAGAAATAGATTTTCAAACCTATGAGTACAAAGCTGTAGAAAAACCAAAATTTAAGGCTTTAGAAGCCTCCAAAGGAATTGATGAACTGAAGGAAAGAATCAAATTTTTGGTCAATTTTGATGACAAAGCGGGAAAGTTTTATCGAGCTATTTTTTATGATCTGTTTCGTTATTGTTCATTTAGAATTCCTGAAATTGCTGATGAACTATATAAGATTGACCAAGCAGTAAGTGCAGGGTTTGGCTGGGAATATGGTCCATTTGAAAATTGGGATATTTTAGGAGTAAAAACTACAGTGGAAGCAATGGAGGAATCCGGTGAAAAGCCTGCCGATTGGGTTTATGAAATGTTGGCTGCCGGACATACAAGTTTTTATAAAGTAGAAAATGGCAAAAAACATTATTACGATATTCCGTCAAAATCCTACAAAGAAATTCCCGGATTGGAATCATTTTTATTGCTCGACACGCTCAAAGCTGCCAACAAGAAAATATGGGGCAATGAAGGAGCTACCATTTATGATTTAGGTGATGAAGTGATTGGTTTGGAATTTCATACAAAGATGAATTCCTTGGGTCAAGAGGTAGTTGAAGGAATAAATACAGCCATTACCATGGCAGAAAAAACCTATAAAGGTTTGGTCATAGGAAATGAAGGGGGCAATTTCTCAGCAGGAGCAAACCTTGCCATGCTGTACATGTTTGCTGGAGATCAGGATTTTGATGAAATAAATCTGATGATTGCCCAATTTCAAGACACCATGCTTAGGGCACGTTTTTCTTCAGTGCCAGTGGTGGTGGCACCACATAATATGGCTTTGGGTGGCGGATGTGAATTGTCATTGCATGCAGATGCAGTTCAGGCTCATGCAGAATTATACATGGGATTAGTAGAAGTAGGTGTAGGTTTGATTCCTGCCGGAGGTGGTACCAAAGAAATGACCATGAGATTTTCCCAAAACATTGAACCCGGAGATGTTGAACTGAATCGTCTTCAGGAAACTTTTATGAATATTGCCACGGCCAAGGTTTCCACCTCAGCTGCCGAAGCTTATAACCTGGGTTTCCTTGAGCAAAAAGATGGCATAACCATCAATAGAAAGCGTCAATTGGCCGAAGCAAAAGAAAAGGTCATCACCTTGTATGATGCAGGTTATACCCAACCCATTGAAAAGAAGGATATAAAAGTATTGGGGAAATCCTCCCTTGCATTATTTGAGACCGGCATTTCAGGCATGCGCTATGGAGCTTATATTTCAGAACATGATGCAAAAATCGCCAAAAAACTAGCTTGGATAATGAGTGGGGGAGATTTATCCTCTCCTACAGAAGTAAGTGAAAGGTATTTGTTGGATTTGGAGCGAGAAGCTTTCCTAAGTCTAACAGGTGAAAAGAAAACCTTGGAAAGGATCCATAGTATTCTTTTCAAAGGGAAACCTTTAAGGAATTAAATCAAGCCATAATTATTAAGGTTTTACTATTCCAAAAATAGCTTCATACCAATTTAACCAAATTCAAGCATTAAAATAAACATCAAATGGAAGCATATATTATCAATGGCTATAGATCTGCAGTAGGAAAGGCGAAAAAAGGAGGCTTTCGGTTTTATAGATCAGATGACCTTGCAGCGGATATCATCAGGCACCTAATGGACAACGTTCCCGGTTTGGAACCCAAAATGGTGGATGACCTTATCGTAGGCAATGCAGTACCGGAAGCAGAACAAGGCATGCAAATAGGAAGAATGATTTCCCTCTTGGCATTGTCGGAAGATACACCCGGCTTTACCATCAATAGGTATTGTGGATCGGGTTTGGAAGCAATTGCTTTAGCTACGGCTAAAATAAAATCAGGAATGGCAGATTGCATTATTGCAGGAGGTACTGAATCCATGTCTATGGTACCAATGATGGGCTATAAAACGGTATTAAATTATAAAATAGCGACAGAATTCCCAAGTTATTATTTAAGTATGGGCTTGACAGCCGAAGAGCTGGCCAAAGACTTTAACGTTACCAGAGAAGATTCTGATCAGTTTGCTGTTCAATCGCATGAAAAAGCAATTAGGGCAATTAAAGAAGGAAGATTTAAGGATGAGATTGTCCCGGTGGAAGTAGAAGAAACCTATCTGGATAAGTCACTTAAGAGGAAAACAAGGAAATACACAGTAGATACCGATGAAGGGCCCAGACCCGGAACTACCATGGAGGTTTTGGCAAATTTAAAACCCGTTTTTAAAAATGGCGGTCAGGTCACCGCAGGAAACTCCTCTCAAACCTCCGATGGAGCCTCATTCGTGGTGGTAATGTCGGAACGAATGATGAAGGATTTGGGATTAGCGCCTATGGCCAGATTGGCCGCTTATAGTGTGGGAGGTGTTGAGCCAAGAATCATGGGAATGGGGCCAAAAATAGCTGTGCCCAAAGCCCTAAAACAGGCCGGATTGAGCTTGAATGATATCGACCTGATTGAATTAAATGAAGCCTTTGCCACTCAGGCATTGGGAGTAATCCGATCATTGGATTTTAATCCGGATATAGTAAATGTAAATGGTGGCGCAGTGGCGCTTGGTCATCCTTTGGGATGTACCGGAGCAAAGCTTTCCGTACAGATGATCAACGAATTGAAAAAAAGACAGGGAAAATATGGTCTTGTGACTGCCTGTGTAGGAGGAGGACAAGGCGTGGCAGGAGTAATTGAACGACTATAGTCGAGGCCTTTCAAACTTGGGTTCAATCAAATTTACCCAATGAATTAAACCACTCTTTAAAAAAATTAAAGCCTTAAATAGCCATGGAAAAAATTAATGAAAAAAATGCCCTTAACGGAGGAGAGTTTCTCATAAAAGAAACCCAAGCAAGCGCCGTATTTATACCTGAAGAATTTAGTGAAGAACAGAAAATGATGGCGCAGGCCTGTCAGGATTTTCTAGACATGGAAATCACTCCAAAAATGGAAGAGATTGACAGCATGAAAAATCCGGAACTCGTTCCTTCTATATTGAAGAAAGCCGGGGACCTGGGTTTGCTTGGTATAGCGATTCCTGAAGAATATGGCGGCTTAGGTATGAGTTTCAACACCTCCATGTTGATTGCTGATATCATAGGAGCTGCAGGATCATTTTCTACCACCTATGGAGCACATAGCGGAATTGGTACCCTACCTGTTCTTTACTATGGAACAGAAGAACAGAAAAAGAAATACCTTCCCAAATTGGCCAATGCGGACTGGGCGGCATGTTATTGTTTAACAGAACCGGATGCCGGATCAGATGCCAACAGTGGAAAAACCAAGGCCAGCCTAAATAAAGAAGGAACGCATTACCTAATCAATGGTCAGAAAATGTGGATTTCAAACGCAGGTTTTGCTGATTTCTTTATAGTTTTCGCTAAAATAGATGAGGACAAAAACCTTTCAGCATTTTTGGTAGAAAAGAACTATGGTGGCATTACCATGAATGAGGAGGAGAAAAAAATGGGAATCAAAGGTAGTTCCACTCGTCAGGTGTTTTTCAATGATTGTCCTGTACCGGTAGAGAATTTACTTTCTGAAAGAGGAAATGGTTTTAAAATCGCCGTTAATATCTTAAATATTGGAAGGATAAAGTTAGGTGCAGGCGTTTTGGGTGGCTGTCGAACAATTTTGGGGTATTCCATTCAATACAGTGCCGAAAGAAAACAGTTTGGACAATCCATTAATTCCTTTGGTGCCATTCAAGCCAAGTTGGCAGAGATGGCCATAAAAACCTATGCTTGTGAATCCCTTTGCTACCGGGCCGGTCAAGATGTTGAAGACAGAATAGATGCTTTGATAAAAGAAGGGATGGAACCCAATAAGGCCAAATTGAAAGGTGTAGAACAATTTGCAATAGAATGTGCTATTGCAAAAGTTCACGGTTCTGAAGTACTCGATTATGTAACCGACCAAGGCGTACAAATTTATGGAGGCATGGGGTATTCTGCCGATGCACCAATGGAACGTGCTTTTAGAGATGCACGAATTTCCCGTATTTATGAAGGAACCAATGAAATCAATCGAATTTTAATGGTTGGCATGTTGTTGAAACGCGCCATGAAAGGAGAAATAGATTTTTTGGATCCGGCTATGAAAGTATCCAAAGAGTTGACCTCAGTACCCACCTTTGGAAATACAAATTCTTCACAACCATTAAATGCTGAGAAAGAAGTCCTAAGAAAATTGAAAAAGGTTTTTCTAATGATAGGAGGGAAAGCGGCTCAGGATCTTGGCAGCAAAATGGAGGAGGAACAAGAGATCATGATGAATCTGGCAGACATAATGATTGAAAT
>NZ_CAXBOC010000113.1:0-12291 GCF_963976465.1 uncultured Cyclobacterium sp.
TCATAGACAGGCAAAACATAACCGGCATAAGTAAATTCATCAGCAGGAACCTTATAGTCTTGATAATCCTGAAAGGTTAGCCTTCCTTTAAAAATAAATCCATCTTCATTTCCTTCAACCATGGCAGAATGGCTACGCATGGAGTTATTGGATTGGTAGCTGTTGATCAAATGTCCCCTGATTTCTCCTTCCATTGGTAAGGGGGCCGGAGAAATGTTTATTACTCCGGACATTCCATCTGATCCATATATTAATGAGGCTGGTCCTTTCACTATTTCAACGCGATCCACATCAAAAGGATCTATTTCTAAACCATGATCTGAACCCCATTGTTGACCCTCTTGCTTAATGCCTCTGTCATTTACTTGAATTCTATTGGAGCTCATACCCCTGATCACAGGCTTACTAATTCCAACTCCTGTATTTATGGTACTGATACCCGGCAATTTTTCCAAGGCATTAGAGAAGGTACCGGAGTTGTTTTTCTCAATAAAATTCCTATCAATTACATCTATGGTTTGGGACTGTTCAACTGGCCCGTTTTTGAAGGGGTTGGCCTCAATGGTCAGGGATTGGAGGGAGATGGCTGAAGGTTCCATTGTCCAATTGAATTCCAAATCCTTGTTTGACAAATGTACGGTTTGAGTGATGGATTTGTATCCCAAATGGGAAATGTGAAGGTGGTAATTTCCCGGATTTAAGTTGTTTAACACGAAATGCCCATTTTCATCGGCATAGTCCCCTGACCCAAGTTCATGAATGAGGATGGTGGCCATCAAAGCTTCTCCGGAGGGATCTGTAATGTAACCACTGATAGCATATTTTTGGCTAGCTTGTGCAAAGAGGAGGGAATTGCCAAAGGTTAGCAGTACGAAAATCGGGAGAAGAATAAATCTCACTATTATAAATTGAATGATTGGAATACTTTTTCATCACAAAGGTATCCTTATCAAACAATAATTGCAACATAATGGCAAAGATTGACTTATTCTAAATTAGGATTTCTTTAGGGGGTCTAAAAGGTATTCAAGTCCATTGACACGGATTTCATACATTGTTTCTAACCACATTCCTAATTTGCCCTTTGGAAAGCCGTTTCGCTTAAACCAGATTAAATAATGTTCAGGCACATCACAAATTAATCTGTCCTTGTACTTTCCAAAGGGCATCTTTTTAGATACGAGATCTAAAAGTATATTTTTATCCATTGGTGCTTGTCTATTAATTTAACCAGGCATCCCAAGGTATTCTACTCAATATCAATACGAAAGCTATTCCATAAAACATATAAATGCTCCTAAATCTGCTCTTGCTTTCTGTTAATTTTTTAGCCCTGCTATAGCCAATTGTGATGAGTGCTATGGCGATAATGTTGATTAATGGATGTTCGAGTGCATACAACCTGCTCATGGAATCCCCCATGGTTTCACCACTTAGATTTGACAACCCCAGTGGGCTTAAAAAATAAACTCCTATTCCTACCAACAATTGAATGTGGGCCAAAATCATTCCTATTAAACCAAATTTCCGGTCTTTCTCCGTAAACTCTTTGCCACTCAATGCACCGATAAGTGCAGAAATAAAACTGAATATTATACCTGCCAAAACAATGTAGGCCAGAAACGAATGAAGATGCTGAAATCCGGTAGTCATGATACTTTTGTTTTTCTTTATTTAAAAAGGCTAAATAAGTAAAAAAAAGCGATTATTCCATTAGTTTCTTGTGGCTTTGTTCCAATTAATATCCAAAGCATGGTGGTGTTTACCTGGTATAAAATAATGGAGAATAATGCCTTTTTATCTAAAATAAGTATTATTATAAATTTATATTTTGCAGATATCTAATTTTCATTCGGTTAATTGGTTCTATTACCTAATTAATTACTTAATTTTGCGAATCTTAATTTTGCCCGCCCAAGGACCTCGATTATTTTTCTAATTAAACTATTTCCTAAAATGAGTTATTGGAGTTTTGTATTTGAGAACAAAAAGATGTTGATTTTCGGCTTGATGATGACTTGTCTTTCAGGGTATGGACAAACCTACCTTTTGGCCCTCTATGTGCCTTATTTGATAGAAGAGTTTTCCCTTCAGAATGCCCAAATAAGTGTTTACTATATGATTGCCACAATCGCTAGTGCATTTCTTTTACCACAGGTGGGCAAATACATTGATAAGGTAAGTTTGGTGAAATATACCTTGCTTACCACAATAGTCTTTATTCTTTCCATGGTCTTGATGAGCTTTAATCAGCATTGGTATCTATTACCGGTAGCTTTTTTTGGATTGAGGATTGCAGGACAAGGCTTGTTTAGTCATATCGCCATTACTTCCATGTCCAAATACTTTGTTAAAGGTAGAGGAAAGGCCATTAGTATGGCATCATTGGGACATCCCTTTGGTCAGGCGGCTCTCCCTATCATGGTAGTGGCGTTAATTAATGTTTTCGGATGGAGACAATCCCTATTGGTCAATGGGCTGATTGTGCTTATCATGGTCCCTCTTTACTTGTACTTTTTTATTGATGAGAAAAAGCTGGTAGTGTATGAAGAATCAGTTGGAACCAAAGATTCCGGGCCAAAAAAAGAAATCTCCCAATGGGAAATCATGAAATCTAAAAGTTTTTGGATGTTGGCTCCCAATTTATTTGTCTTGGCTTTTATCGTTACCGGCTTGTTTTTCTATCAGTTTGCAATTGCAGACTACAAGGGTTGGAGTCTGGAATGGATGGCTGTTGGCCTTACATTTTATGCCATTGCGGGATCTATTGCCATTTTATTTTCAGGGCCATTGATCGACAAGTATTCTGCAAGAACATTTTTCCCTTATTACCTTATCCCTTTTCTAATTGCCATCGTATTTATTTGGCAGGTGGACAATCCTTTAGTGATTTTCCCCTATATGATTTTGATGGGCGCTTCTGCAGGGGTGGGGAATTCTATCATGTCTGCTTTGCAGGTGGAATTGTTTGGCACTACTTATATCGGTAAGGTGCGTAGCATTTTTGCCTCTATAATGGTGCTAAGTTCTGCGGTAGGACCAGCCGTTTATGGTATAATTGTAGATGCCGGATACGATTTTCAGTATGTTTTTATAAGTTCAGGAATATTGATGACAGTGGCCATTTTGTTATCCTTTAGAATTATCCCGAATTATACTTATGCGAAAATGAAGTATAAATTTAAAAAACGTGATCGTAGATTCGATTTTTTTAATATTTTTACGCTGAAACGTTAATCCCTTTTTTTTAAAAATTAGTTACCCATTATCACCTAGCAACTTACTTAAATTTAATCTACATGAATGTTTGTAGGCTATATTTAAGCCATTATATTTGCATCAAATCCAATGAGTTATGCAGACACTTGTCACCTTATTTATTTTCACGATTTGTTATGGCTTGTTATTTCTTTCCTTTTTCCCTGTAAAGCCTCTTAAAAGAATTAGTGATTTTACCCATAAAACGAAAAATGCCATGTACAAACAATATGATTTGACATGGCCTTATTTTTTCTCTTTTCTTGGAGGATATCTGCTTGCCTCAATGATGGTTTATATCATTCAAGACTCTATTTAATCCTTAATTTTCCCATAATTTTTCTTCGGCTTTTTCTGCTTCCTCAAAGTTTACCTTTGACTGATCCATTTTATTTTTGATGGCAGGTAAACAGAGTTGGCCAATGCTGCCTTCATGGCTGTGTTTGAGTTTTTTACCTGGAATAAAATCTCCTTTTTCTATGTCCATCCCCACTTTTTTGTAAGCATCTCTAAATGGCATACCTTCCAAAACCAGCCTATTGACTTCCTCTACACTGAATAGATAGGCATAGAATTTATCATCCAAAAGATCTTTTTTAATGCTGATGTTTTCAAGCATCAATTGAGCGATTTTCAAGCAGTCATTCAGTTGTTCAAAAGCAGGGAAAGTGGTTTCCTTGAGCAGTTGTAAGTCCCGATGGTACCCGGTACTCAAATTTGTAAGCAACATCATGATTTGTTGTGGGTAACTTTGAATTTGGTTGGTCTTTGCACGGATCAACTCAAATACGTCAGGGTTCTTTTTATGTGGCATAATACTCGAACCCGTGGTTAGTTCATCAGGAAAACTGATAAACCCAAAATGCTGGTTCATAAACATAATCGCATCTGTAGCCAAGCGGTTGAGCGTGCCTGCAGTACCTGCTATTGCAAATGAAAGTGTTTTTTCTGTTTTCCCTCTACTATTTTGGGCATTGATGACATTGTAATGCATGTCGCCAAAACCTAGAAGTGATGTGGTCATTGTTCTGTTGAGAGGGAAAGAACTTCCATACCCTGCTGCGGAACCCAGAGGGTTTCTGTTGGACAGGCGATAGGCTGTTTGCCATAGATCCATGTCTTCTGCCAAACCTTCAGCAAGAGATCCAAACCATAATCCAAAAGATGAAGGCATAGCCAATTGGGTATGGGTATAACCCGGCATTAAGTCATCTTTGTGTTTTTCGGCTAGCTGGGTAAGTAAGTTGAATAGATTTTCTATTTCAGTTACTGTCTCTTTAATTGCCTTTCTATAATACAGTTTTAAGTCCACCAAAACCTGATCGTTCCTTGATCTTCCACTGTGTAATTTTTTTCCAACGTCCCCATACCTTTCTGTAAGCAAAAACTCCACTTGACTATGTACATCTTCTACGCCGGGAGCAATGCTAAACTTACCTTCTACAATTTCCTCTCGAATTTCCTTCAAACCCTTTTTCAATATTTCCAACTCATCTTGAGTAAGCAAGCCAATGGATGCTAACATCGTGGCATGGGCCATGGATCCTGTCACATCGAATGGTGCAAGCAAAATGTCAAATTCAGGATCTCTACCTATGGTAAAAGTTTCTACTTCTTTTTTACTGGTTTTGTCTTTTTGCCAAAGCTTCATTGGTTGTTTCTTTTGGTATTTGAAAAATAGTTTTTCAAAAGTGATACATATAATGATATTCCATCCTTGATTTCTTCGATGAAAATAAATTCATCTGCTGTATGTGATCTTGCAGAATCACCGGGACCAATTTTTACGGAAGGAAAAGGAATCAAAGCCTGATCAGATAATGTTGGGCTACCATACAATTCTAACCCCATCTTTTTTGCAGTGATTACCATAGGATGGTCTTCTTTTATGGAGGAGGAATTTAATCGAAGTGACCTGGGGTTTAGTTCAGCTTTTAAATTGCTTTTTAATTCATCAAAAGCTTCCTCTAAAGTGTATGCATCCGTTACCCGTACATCGAGCGTATAGGTGCACTTATCCGGCACCACATTGTGTTGGCTGCCTGCAGTGATGATGGTGGCAGAAACCTTATTAGGCCCTAAGAAAGGAGACTCTTTTTTGAATTTAAAATCTCTAATGGTTAATAAATCTTCAAGACTCTCATAAATCGCATTGGTACCTTCTTCCCGAGCTGCATGACCAGCTACACCATTGACCACAGCATCTATCACCATTAACCCCTTTTCTGCTACGGCCATCTTTAATAATGTTGGTTCCCCAACAATGGCAACCTCTATAGCGGGCAGTTCGCTGAGAACAGATTCTATCCCGCCACGTCCACTTATTTCTTCTTCAGCAGAAGCCACAAGCACAAGATTTACTGGCAAAGATTGTTCATAATAAAATACGAAAGAGGCCATTAGGCTAACCAAGCAGCCTCCTGCATCATTCGATCCCAAACCAAACAGCTTCCCCTCTTTCACCACAGGTGAGTGGGGGTCTAAGGTATAACCGCGGTTGGGTTTTACAGTGTCATGGTGGGAATTCAGCAAAATTGTTGGCAAAGAAGCATCGAATTGCCTATTAAATGCCCATATATTGTTTCCTTTTCTCTGTGTATCAATTCCCCTTCTGCTGAAAAAAGCTGCGATAAGTTCAGCAGTTTTGTCTTCTGTTTTACTTAGAGATGGGGTACTGATTAGGGCTTTAAGTAGTTCAATTGCCTCAATTTTTAATTTTGCTAAATCTTCCAATTTTTTTCGTTTATATAGAAGTAAGGGCTATTTCAATGCTATTTACAAAGGTTTGATAATTGTTCCGGCCTCTTCTCCTTTTGCAGCCAACAATAAGTTTTCAGGTAAACCCATCCATACATTGGAGACTCCTTTATTTAACGCATTAAAGGCATTTTCCAATTTTGGGATCATTCCGGAATGGATCACCTTGTCTTCAAGTAATTTTTTAAATATATCTTCATTAATCAATGGGACCAAAGATTCAGGTTTGTCAGCATCCATCAATACCCCTTTTTTATCAAAGCAGAAATAGAGGCCTACTTTATGTTTGCCTGCCAAGGCAGTGGCCAATTCCGAAGCAATGGTATCTGCATTCGTGTTTAACAACTGCCCTTTGCTATCATGTGTAATGGCTGAAAATACCGGAGCGATATTTTGCTCCAATAAGGTTTCTACCAATGAGGTGTTGACTTTGGTTACATCGCCTACAAAGCCAAAATCCACTTCTTTAACCGGCCGTTTTATGGAAGTGATGGCATTTCCATCTGCCCCGGTAAGGCCAATGGCATTTTGACCATAGGATTGAAGTTCAGCCACCAGGTTTTTATTAATCAAACCTGCATAAACCATGGTCACTACATCCAGGGTTTCCTTGTCTGTAATCCTTCTGCCATTGTGCATATTGGGCTTGATGCCCAAGGAACTTCCCATTCTACTTGCCAGTACACCACCTCCGTGAACAAGTATTTTTACGCCGGGGAAATGAGCAAATAACTTAAGAAAGGCTGTACAGTTTTCTTGGTGGTCAATTACGTTTCCACCGATTTTTATTACACTGATATCCATTAAGAAATATTTTTAAAGCACGCTGTCGATTACTGCCTGGGCAGCAAAAATCCTGTTTTTTGCTTGGGCTTGGACAAGGCTTCGTTCGCTGTCCAAGATTTCATCACTAAGTTCCAAGTTTCTTCTTACAGGCAAGCAATGCATGACTTTTGCATGTTTGTTTTCACCAAATTTGACTTCATTTAGTAGCCAGTCTCCTGTCACGCTCAGGATTTTTCCATAGGGAGTAAAGGCACTCCAGTTTTTGACGTATACAAAATCTGCCTCAGCAAGGGCTTTGCTTTGGTCATATTCTATTGTAGCTCCATTGGTAAATTTGGTATCCAATTCATACCCATGAGGATGGGTAATGGTCAGGTCATGTCCACAACCAATGGCCCATTCAGAAAAAGAATTTGCCACAGCATGAGGAATTGCTTTGATATGTGGTGCCCAAGTAAGTACTACTTTAGGTTTTCTTTTTTCTTTAAAGTTCTCCTTAATGGTTACCATATCTGCCAAACTCTGCAAGGGGTGCCTGATGGCACTTTCCAGACTAACCACCGGTACACCTGAATATTTGATAAATTGATTGATGACAAAATCGTTGGTATCCTCCTCCTTATTGGTAAGGGTAGGGAAAGCCCTGATGGCTAAAATATCAAAATAGCCACCCAAAACAGCTGCTGCATCTTTTATATGCTCCACTTTGTTTTGGTTCATGACGGCGCCATCCTGCATTTCCAAAGCCCAACTTTCTTTGTCCATATTCAGGACAAAACTCTCTACACCAAGATTGGATGCAGCGAGTTGTGTACTCATCCTTGTTCTTAAACTTGGGTTTAAGAAAATCAATCCAATACGCTTTCCACTGCCTTTGATTGCGTTTACCAGTGGGTCTTTTTTAAAAACCAATGCTTTATCAATCAATTGATTGGCAAGGTTTATATCTTCAAATTTAGTGAAATTTTTCATGACTGTTTTTAAGGATTCATGCGATTAATTACCTCTCTTAAACTCTTAAGGAAAAGTTGCAACTCTTCCTTCTTCACAGAAAGTGGGGGAAGTATGCGAATGGTGTGTTTTGAAGCAGCACTTCCGGTAAAAATATGGTGACTTTTGATCAGTTCTGACCGGTAGGGGGCAGCTTCATCCTTCAGGTCAAAACCTATCATTAAGCCTTTGCCCCTTACTGATAGAATTTCAGGAAAGCCTTCCTTTAATTCTTTGATAAGTAAATCTCCCAATTGCTCAGCATTGGTCATTAAATGCTCCTCTTCTAAAACCTCTAAGACTGCAAGTCCTGCGGCACAAGCCAAGTGGTTTCCGCCAAAGGTGGTTCCCAATAAACCGTATTTGGCCTCAATATCCGGGTGGATCAATACTCCACCAATGGGAAAACCATTCCCCATTCCTTTGGCTATGGTAATCAGGTCAGGTGACAAATCTTCAGTCCATTGGTGAGCAAAAAACTTACCTGTTCGTCCATAGCCGGATTGCACTTCATCTAGAATTAATTTGGCTCCGTATTTTTTGGTGAGGGTGGAAAGGCCTTTGAGAAAATTAGACTCAGCAACTTGAATGCCATTGACACCTTGAATGCCTTCAATGATCACTGCCGCAATTTCTCCACCTTTCAACCTTTGTTCCACAGCATCCAAATCACCTAATGCTTCAAAGAAAACCCTATGGCCGCTATTAAATGGGGCTACGATCTTTTGGTTATCCGTAATGGCCACAGCTCCGGATGTTCTCCCATGAAAGGCACCATGAAAAGCAATAACTCCCGCTTTTCCTGTTTCAAAAGAAGCCAATTTTAAAGCATTCTCATTCGCTTCAGCACCTGAATTGCAAAGAAATAAATGGTAAGCTTCATAGCCGGAAAGCTCTCCCAGTTTACTTGCCATTTCTTTTTGTAAGGGGATTTGAACAGAGTTGGAATAGAAGCCTATTTTGTTCAGTTGCTCGCTTATTTTTTTGACATAGTGTGGATGTGAATGCCCGATTGAAATAACTGCATGCCCACCATATAAATCCAGGTACTTCTGGCCTGTATTGTCCCATAAGTAAACACCACTGGCCTTTTCAGGAGTGACATTCATTAAGGGATAAACGTCAAACAATTGCATATTGTATATATTTGTAGACAGCTTGTAAAGGCTGCCAGATAGTCATTTTATTTAAAAAGCAGTACTTTTCAGTTGCAATCCTGTTTTTTCATCCAACCCAAAAGCCAGGTTCATGTTTTGTACTGCTTGTCCGGACGCCCCTTTTAGAAGGTTGTCTATGGCTGAATAAATAACAAGTTGACCTGCTTCTTTTTTCAAGTGTACCAAGCACTTGTTGGTGTTTACCACTTGCTTTAGGTCAATGTCATTTTTGCTTACATAGGTATAGGCTGCATCTTGGTAAAATTTAGCATACACCTCATAAGCTTCTTCCAAACTTCCTTCATAAGGGAAATAAGCTGTAACCCAGATTCCACGAGAAAAATTACCCCTGTAGGGTACAAACAATACCTGCTGATCGAACTGAGGTGTCAATTGCCTGAAAGTTTGGTTAATTTCTTTCAGGTGCTGGTGAGTAAACAATTTGTAAACCGATACATTTTGGTTCCTTTGACTAAAATGAGTGGTTTCTGAAAGTTTTTTACCGGCACCGGTGCTTCCGGTAATTCCCGTCACATGTAAAGAACTTTTAATCCAGTTTTGCTGGATGGCAGGTACAAGGGACAGTTGAACTCCGGTAGCAAAACAGCCGGGGTTGGCTATTTTTTGTGCAGCTTTGATTTTTTCCCGATTGACTTCAGGTAAACCATACACAAAACCATTGCTTTCATCCCTGAAATCCGTGCTAAGGTCAATTATTTTTATGTTCGCATCAAAAGCATGTTTTTCTAAAAACGGTTTGGCCTGTCCATGAGGCAAACATAAAAAAACAAGGTCAAGGTTGTTCGGATCAATCTCATCAGTAAAGCTTAGGGAAGCATCACCGATTAAATCCGGATGAACCTCTTCTAACTTTTTGCCTTTTTGGCTATTGCTATGAATCCAAAGCAGGTCTACATTTGGGTGATGTACCAATAAACGTAACAGTTCTCCTCCCGTATACCCGGCAGCACCCACTACAGCTGTTTTAATCATTTTCATGGCCTAAACTTTCATTTACTTTATGGAAAATAGCTGTCTGGTTACCCAATATTTTTGTGAAGCCTTTTACATCTTCAGCGGTATACCCTTTATTCATTTCACCATAGCTACCAAATTTGGATGACATCAGGTCATGGTCTGAAGAAACGCCTATCATATTGAATCGGTAAGGAGCAAGTTGAACTTTTACTTCACCGCTTACATACGTTTGGGTATCTGTCATAAATGCTTCTAAGTTTCGCATTACAGGATCTAGATAATGACCTTCATGCAAATGGTTGCCATAAAACTCAGAAATTTGATTTTTCCAATAGCTTTGCCACTTGGTTAGGGTATGTTTTTCTAATAGTTGATGCGCTTTGATGATGATCAGAGGGCCTGCAGCTTCAAAGCCAACACGTCCTTTTATTCCTATGATTGTGTCGCCAACATGAATGTCTCTACCAATCCCATAAGGGCTTGCCAATCCTTGAACCTTCAAGATTGCTTTGACCGGATGATCGAATTGCTCTCCATTAACAGCTACCAACTCACCCTTTTCAAAAGTAAGAGCTATGGTCGCAGGTTCCGTTACACTTACTTGAGTAGGGTAAGCACTTTCTGGCAATGCTTGATCAGAAGTAAGGGTTTCCTTACCGCCCACAGATGTACCCCAGATTCCTTTATTTATTGAGTAAGCAGCTTTTTCAAAATTCATGCTTACGCCATGTTTTTTCAAGAAAGAAATTTCTTCTTCTCTACTTAATTTTAAATCCCTTATGGGAGTGATAATTTCAACGTCAGGAAGGATGGTTTGAAAAATCATATCAAATCTTACCTGATCGTTTCCGGCTCCTGTACTGCCATGGGCAATGGAAGTTGCCCCAATGCTTTTCGTGTACTCAGCCAATGCTTTGGCTTGTAAAATTCTTTCTGCACTGACAGACAATGGATAAGTTTGGTTTTTTAATACATTGCCATAAATTAAAAACTTAATGACTTCATTGTAATAAGTAGAAACCACATCAAGCACTTTAAAGGAAGCCACACCTAATATTTTTGCCCTTTCACCTATATTGTCTAACTCCTCTTGCTCAAATCCTCCGGTGTTGACCAATACGGCATGTACTTCATAGCCTTTTTCTTTGCTAAGGTGAATGGCGCAGAATGTGGTGTCCAGGCCTCCGCTATATGCTAAAACTACTTTTTTCATATTATAAATTGTCTTTATTAAAAAGTGTTACCTTGAGGAAACACAGTTATTATTATTGGTTTACTTTATCTTTTACTTTTTCAATTGCTTTTTTTCCTTTGGCAAAATTAAGAAACATGGCCCGTTTGATATTGATTAATCGCTCAAAAAGACTGAGATTCTTTTTAAATTCGGAAGAACGTTTCTTTTGTTCAGCCTTTTTTACATTTTTGGGTTCATAAAGCATGGCTGTACACAAGCAGTTAGACCTGTTTTTGCTCATAAGTATGGGGTAGTTTACGCAACTTTGGCATCCCTTCCAAAATTCCTCGTCGGTAGTGAGGTCGGAATAACTGACCGGATAATAGCCTAACTCTGAATTTATCTTCATCACAGCAGCCCCTGTGGTTAAGCCAAATATCTTGGAGTCGGGGTATTTTTTGCGGCTTAACTTGAAAACTTCTTTTTTTATTTCTCGGGCTAGCCCGAATTTTCTGTAGTTGGGAGATACTATTAATCCTGAATTTGCCACAAATTTCCCATGTCCCCAGGCCTCAATATAACAAAAGCCTGCCCAGTCTCCGGATTTGGTAAGTGCTATAACTGCTTTTCCTTCCCGCATTTTAGTTTTTATGTATTCGGGGGATCGCTTGGCTATACCGGTACCCCTAGCCTGTGCCGAGCGTTCCATTTCATCTGTAATGGTTTCTGCATATTGGCAATGCTCTTCTCCTGCAGGTTTTATTATAAATTTTTGGTTAAACATTGTAGCATTTTTTTGGCTTGCCGTAATCTTCCATCAAATCTCTATTGACAGAGTCAGCCTTAAGAAAACTAGTTGAAATGAATAAATGAAATGCTTCCGGAAATAGAAATATCCACATAGGATATATTAAAAGAGTGTAGGGACTATGCCCTAAATAATGTCCTGTAGGTTTTAATAGGACACAATATTGGATACCCACAAAAGATATTATGGACCCGATAATTTTTTTTTGATATGTTATCTTCTTTCTTCATGCTAAACCGTGCAAATATTTATTTATTTTATCAGAAATACAAGTAAAATAAGGATATAATGTAAATCAATAGCGATTTGAATGGCCCCCCTTTTTTTAAAGGCTAAAAATTTTTCATTAGGAGCAATGACTCCATCTTTTTGGTACCATACTT
>NZ_CAXBOC010000114.1:0-12197 GCF_963976465.1 uncultured Cyclobacterium sp.
CTACTACTTCATTGAGAAATGCGGAAGTGTAGATCCTTACCGGCTTATAATTCATCTTGTCTGCATCTGCTTTCCCAAAAAACAGGACACTCGTCAACAAGCTATTTAGGTTTCTAACAGAATTTTCAATTTTATTGGCATGCTTAACCAATTTTGCTTTAAAAGGATGCTCCTTTTCAGCATAAAGTTTAAGCAATTGGGCAGAGCTTAAAATGGATGTCAGTGGAGTCTTGAATCCATGGGAAACATTTTGAACAATTCTAGATTTTAATTCACTCAATTCCCGTTCTTTCTCCAAGGCCTTTTGCAGCTCTTTATTGGCTTCATTTAAGTCTGCTGTACGTTTTTTAACCTTTTCTTCTAATTCATTATTTAAGCTTTGGAGCTCTTTCTCTTTTTTATCTTTAAATATGGCCAATTCAATCACCATATTTAATTCTCTTATATTGAAGGGCTTGATCACATAAGCACTGGGATTGGTAACCGCCACTTTTTGAAGGGTTTCACTATCAGAACTCGCTGTGAGGTATACCACCGGGATATTATACTTCTCATTGATAATTTCAGTGGTTTTAATACCATCCAGCTTTCCTGAAAGGTTGATATCCATCATGACAATATCTGCATGATTTTTTTCAAGAATTTCCAAAGCTATCTCACCCGAGTCAGCCATTCCAATGATTTGGTGGTGATTCTTTTCAAGTGCTTTTTTCAATAAAAGTGCCGAAACGGTATCGTCTTCGGTTATTAAAATCTTAAGAGAAAACATACTACAATATTAATTAAAAATGTGCCCCAAAATGGTTAATCATTAAACCGGTATTAAAATTCTTACTAAAGTCCCATTCCCCTTCTCACTTTCCACTTCAATATTTCCATTGAGTTTTTCTACCAAATGTTTTGTAATGGCCAATCCCAAACCTGAACCTTCAAATTTACGGTTAAAACCTTTACTTTCTTGCTCGAATGGATAAAACAATTTATTCAAATAATCCTTACTAATACCAATACCTTGATCATGAACTTTGATAATCATGTCATTTTCAACTTTTTCCACAACCACTAGTATCATGCCTTTTTCTGAATACTTGATGGCATTACCCACAATATTATTAATAATAATTTGCAGGTATTTACGCTCTAAATTGGCATAAAATGGTTTTGTAAGAAATTTTGAAGTGACTAAGATACCTTTTTTTATTCCTATGGATTTATGATTAATCAATATTTTTGAAATAAAATCATTAACATTGGTTTTTTCCATCACCACACCTAACTCATCCGACTCAAGGGAAGACAAGTCCAAAAAGTTGGTAATGGTATGTAACAATCGGTCACCACTTTCTTTTATAATATTCAAATGCTCAATTAATTCCTTATCATTGGATCTGGTTTGAATAATGTATTCAGTACTTCCAAGTATGCCATTCAAGGGTGTCCTGATCTCATGACTCATATTGGAAATAATATTGCTTTTGAGATGGCTTATTTCCTCGGCCTTACCCTTGGCTATCTCCAACCCTCTCTCGTAGGCCTTTTTTTTGGAAACATCCCGAAAGACATTTAAATACATAAATTTCCCATTAATCTCCTCCTTCATCTTTGAAATGGAAACTTCAATCTCTTTATCTCCTGACTGCAATGGCAACTCAAACTCCTTTATAACCTTATCGCTAACTTTCAATTCACTAACAATTTCACCTCTTAACTTTTCAAAGGTTTTATTGTCTCTAAACAAATATTGCAAACCATTTTCCTGAAGCTGAGCCTCACTTACTTCCGCAAGCGAACAAAAAGATGGGTTTGCTGCTAAAACCACCCCTCCCTGTACAGAAAGCAACAGACCATCCTGTGAATTGTCCCAAACAACCTTAAATCGATCTTCCCTTTCTGCAATTTCCAGATTTTTTTTGTGCAACTTATTTTTTAAGGCCCCTTTATCTCTTGTCTGCTGAACAAAAAAACAAACACCATAGATGATGGCTATCAATATGGTAAATACGATAATAAGGAACCAAAAATTACTGTAAAAAGGAATTTCTACAATCAACTGCCCATCCTCTAGAAGAGCTTGATCTGTAGGCAAAGCCATCATACTCAAACACAAACTATTATTATGGGGCATTTTACTAATACAATCCCAAGCATCCCGAGACCTATCTATCACTTTTGGAGATCGATTCATTTCAAATTCACAAAAGTTTGACAATTAAAAAATCTTGCATCAATACTATTCAACCTACCAAATTTCATTTTGGAGTACCCTATTGGTAATTCAAAATGAATCCAACCCTTTTCAAATTCAACCAATTGCCTCTCGGTTTTTGCCAAAGAAAAATAGGTCATTAAAATTTTTAAACAAAAAATTAGATGTGTTTTTATAAAAAAAATTATTTCGCTGAAGACTAATAAAACTTTTCTAAAAAAAATAATTACCCAATTATCACCTAGCTTACTGATTAAAATTTGTAACAAATCATTTCTCAACATAGTCAAAACAATATTTTTAGCACCGCTCTTCCATAAATAAAGAGACTCTAAAATTAAAAAGAGGTAATTTGGCAATCTTAAATTCATAGGGTCAATTATCTTCCCTAAAAATATAAAAAGTTATTCATAGTTTAAATTAAATTGATATTGTTTGCAATTTCTTTTTGTGATCACCCTTTATCTCCTATTTTTGTAGCAAAATAATTAAAAGTAGACTTATGAGCGTATTGGTAAATAAAAATTCCAAAGTAATTGTACAAGGGTTCACAGGAACTGAAGGTTCTTTTCACGCCCAACAGATGATAGAATATGGTACCAACGTTGTGGGAGGTGTAACTCCTGGTAAAGGTGGCAGTACTCATTTAGGCAAACCGGTATTCAACACGGTGGAAGATGCTGTAAAAACTAAGGGAGCAGATACTACTATAATTTTTGTTCCTCCGGCTTTTGCAGCAGATGCGATTATGGAAGCTGCAGATGCAGGCATCA
The DNA here is from genome assembly GCF_963976465.1 of uncultured Cyclobacterium sp. Lineage (NCBI taxonomy): Bacteria > Pseudomonadati > Bacteroidota > Cytophagia > Cytophagales > Cyclobacteriaceae > Cyclobacterium > uncultured Cyclobacterium sp. The sequence continues at coordinate 2,980 of NZ_CAXBOC010000114.1, forward strand.
AAGTAATCATCGCCATTACTGAAGGAATTCCTGTTAAGGACATGATGAAAGCCAAGCCGTACGTTAAGAAAAAAGGTGCTATTTTGGTAGGTCCTAACTGTCCTGGGGTAATCACTCCGGGTGAAGCTAAAGTGGGAATTATGCCTGGCTTCGTATTCAAGCAAGGAAGAGTAGGTGTGGTATCCAAATCAGGAACCCTTACCTATGAAGCAGCTGACCAAATAACAAAAGCTGGATTGGGAGTTTCAACTGCTATTGGTATTGGTGGAGACCCTATAATTGGTACTTCTACTAAAGAAGCGGTACAATTGTTAATGGAAGATCCGGAAACTGATGCAATCGTTATGATTGGTGAAATTGGCGGAAATTACGAAGCAGAAGCTGCCCAATGGATCAAAGAAAACGGAAACAAAAAACCTGTAGTAGGCTTTATTGCCGGCCAAACTGCACCTCCGGGTAGAAGAATGGGACATGCCGGAGCCATTATTGGTGGAAAAGATGATACCGCCATTGCTAAAATGCGAATCATGAAAGAGAATGGTATTTTTGTAGCAGAATCCCCTGCTGAAATTGGTGAAGTAATGGCAAAAGCATTAGGAGTAGACGCCTAATTTTATTTTGTTTGTACACTAATATATCATAACAATAAAAAAGGAGATCAGTTGATCTCCTTTTTTATTTACACTTTACCAAAGATTACTTAAATTTTTCAACCCGGAATGGGAAATAAGATAGGTAATAAGTGCTGCAATCGTATGAAGATCAGTCTGTTTGAAAGTTTTAGCATAGCATTGCTGTAAAGAAAAAGTAACAGCAACGAAATGGCTTTTCAAAACTATTTTAACAAATATAAAGGAAGTCCATTATAGTGTTAAAGGTCTACCAACAGATAGGCCAACTTCCAAAACAACTAAAAAACTTTTATTTCCAATAGCTTTGGTACATCTAGAACAAAACACGAAGCCTTGTTCTTAAAAGAAACTGATTTTTAGGCATTTCCTAATTTACTAAGAAATTCACAGTTTAAATATATTTTTACAGGCCTACTCCCACCATCTATCAAATTTGTATTGGAAATATTCAGTTATTTACATTAAATTTAATGCATAACCTTAAAACGAATCCAAATAAAACCTATGCCATTGATGAAATCTTGTATTTTGATGGTTTTTGCTTCCCTTTGTATTTTTGTGGCTGAAGCACAGGAAACTTTAGATTATAAATCTGATATCATTCCGGTATTGGACAAGCATTGCTACTCCTGCCATAACACAGGAAACCCCAAAGGCGGTGTAAATCTAAAGAGATATGAAGAGGAAGGGCGGATAATAAAAGATGGGCAATTTTGGCTTAAGGTGGTAGACCAGATCAAGTCTAAAGAAATGCCTCCATCAAATAAGCCTGAATTAAATGAGAAAGATTATCATGTACTTCTCGACGGTATTAATGGTATCCTTATAAAATCGCTGGAAAAAAGGACACCCGGAAAAGTCATCATAAGGAGATTAAGTCATCGAGAATATCATTATACCATCCTAGATTTGACCGGGGTGAATTTTGATGCAAGCAACAGATTTCCTGCAGATGGTTCTGGAGGTGGCGGATTTGACAATCAAGGAGGCTCCTTGTTTTTCACTCCTCTGAAAATGGAACGGTACTACGATGCTGCTGAGGAAATAGTAACAAAACTTCATGAAGACCATAATAAGTGGTCTGAACTGGTTCCCAAATCCTATAGACAAAATATTTTGCAACGTTTTTTAAACTGGCTTTTGCCTAAGTTCATTAGTGATTTTGAACCCTTAAACTCAGCTGAAAAAGCAGCTGAAGAGGTACTGTTTCCTTTTGCGAGTAAGGCCTATAGAAGATTAATAAAAACAGAAGAAAAGGAATTATTCATCAAGCTTTTTTCATCAGTATATAATGCAAATTCTGAAGAACCTGACCCGCAAAGATTCAATAGGTCTATTGCTGAAGTTTTTAAAGCTATATTAATTTCCCCATCTTTTCTTTATAAGATGGAAGAAGAGCCTTTGGGCCCTGAGCCCATCGCTTTGGGAGACTTTGAACTGGCCACTAGATTGTCTTATTTTTTATGGTCTAGTATGCCGGATGATGAACTTTTCAAATTGGCTATGGAAGGTAGGTTACAAGCCCCGGGAGAAATAGAAAATCAAGTCAAGAGAATGCTTAATGATCCAAAATCAAAAAGATTTTCTGAATCTTTTGTAAGCCAATGGCTAGGCATCAATAAATTAAAAGACCCTAATGCCCCTTTGGCAGATTTAGTCCGATTCCCGGAATTTACCCCATCCATTAGAGAAGCCATGTTTGAGGAGACCATTTCTTTTTTTCACCATGTGATGACAGAAAGTAAAAACTTCATGGATTTAATTAATAGTGATTATTCATTTCTTAATGAGGAATTAGCAAATTACTATGGGATTGAAGGAGTCAAAGGAGATAATTTTAAGAAAGTTGCATTAGCTAATAATTCCAGAGGTGGTTTTTTAGGTTTAGGCAGCGTGCAGGCAGTTACCTCATTACCCACACGAACCAGTCCGGTGCTAAGAGGAAAGTGGGTATTGGAAGAAATTTTGGGCACTTCTCCCCCACCGCCCCCACCGGATGTCGCAGAATTGCCTGAAGATGAGGCTTTACACGAAGAACTTGGACTAAAAGCACTTTTAGAAAAACATCGTGAAGATCCGGCATGCCAGTCCTGCCATGAAAAAATGGACCCTTTAGGTCTTGGTTTGGAGAATTTTGGAGCAGACGGGAAATGGAGAGAAAGCTATGGCAGCACTCCCATTGACCCGGCAGGGGTACTCGCTTCCGGAGAAACCTTTGAAGGGCCAGGAGAACTGAAGCGATTGCTTATGAAAGAAAAGGAAAAGTTTGCACGTAATCTCTCCAAAAAATCATTGTCTTTTGCAATTGGTAGAGGTACAACGTTCACTGATGAAACTGCCATTCGGGAATTGTCAGCAACATTGATAGAAAATGATTTTGATCCGGATGTATTTATGGCGGCATTGGTTCAAAGCTATCCTTTTAGAATGAAAATAAAAGATTTTCAAAAAAAGGTGAATGAAATTGATTGACAATTGAAATAAACTTGATGATTAGCATTAACCGCCTTGATTAGTTAGATTATTTTATTATAATGTATTGAATAACTATGTTTTAATAGTAAGGCTGGCAATAATCAATTGGTTTTAAATATTATTTTCAAGCATAATTTTGCTTTAAATATTTTGATGATATGAATAAGAAGTGGCAAATATCTAGAAGAAAATTATTGAAAGGTGTGGGTGCAGCTATAGCCTTACCCTTTATGGAAGCCATGGCTTCTCCTTTGGGTTTAAGGAGTTATAGCAATGATGGTTTTCCAGTACGATCCACATTCATGTTTATGCCCAATGGGGTTCACCCGGGTAGATGGACGCCTGAAGGATCCGGAAAAGATTATATCCTTTCTCCTACTTTAGCTCCATTGTCGCATTTGAAAGATGATATTTTGGTACTGGGGCAATTAATGAACAAACATTCTATTTTTCAAGGTGCAGATGGCCACTATGCCAAAACGGCTAACCTCCTCACTTGTCTCCCTATACAAAAAACTGCCGGTGACAATATCAATAGTGGTGGGATTTCGATCGATCAATTGATTGCCAATCACCATAAAAATGAAACCCTTTTCCCCTCTCTGGAATATGGCTTGGATAGAATACAAACAGGAGTAGATATTAATGTAGGCTTTACCAGACTTTATGCAAGTAGCATCTCCTGGAAAAATGCAATGACCCCGCTTTCCAAAGAGATTGATCCCAGAATGGCTTTTGACAGGTTGTTTAGAACCTTTATACCGGGAAATAACAAGCAAGAAAACCCCTATAAAAGCAGTATCCTTGATGCCGTTCTAGCGGATGCCAAATCACTTAAAACCAATTTGGGAAGGTCTGATCAAGATAAATTGGAAGAGTATTTGGAATCTATCCGGTCTATTGAAAAGAGAATCAATAACCAAGACAGCTTAAAGGATTTTGCCAGCAATATCACACCGGATATCAAACGTGAATTAATCAGGGTTAACCAAGATATTGAAGAGTATGCTGAAGTGCATAGCGGTGTGAATGTAACAGAAAAAACCAGGCTAATGTTCGATATAATAGCCTTGGCAATGTGGAGTGATGCCAGCAGGGTAGCCACTTTTATGTTTGGAAACTCTGTGAGCAACAGAAACTTTTCATTTTTGGAAGGCGTGAATGGTGCCCATCACTCAATCTCCCACCATATGAATCATCCCGGCAAAATGGAACAGTATGACCGCATTACCAAATGGCATCTCGAACAATATGCCTACTTTTTAGACAAATTAAAGTCAATCAAGGAAGGGAATGGTACCTTACTAGACAATTCCTTGGTCATGTTTGCTTCTGGACTAAGGGATGGAAACAGACATTCCCCTAGGGACCTACCGATTATAGTTGGAGGACATGGAGGAAATAAAATAAATTCCGGACAAAATCTAATCTATCAGGAAAACACTCCGTTGGCTAACCTCTATACCTCTTGGATGCAAGCTGTAGGCATGAATGAAACAAAATTTGCAGACAGTACAGGCACCTTAGAAGGAATCTTGGCCTAAACACATAACCTATTAAAATACACGCATCATAACAGGCACTCGGTGTCTGCTATACAGGAATCATATGGACAACAAGGAATTGCCCTCTTCCACTAAAATGTGGACAAAATTATTCGGTAAAAGAATAATAATACCATCAATTTTTATCTTTTCTTACCTAATAATACTGTTGGTGCCTTTTAATTTTGACCAGCAAAACGACTGGTTTGTTTTACTAGGTAGGTTTCATCCCCTTGTACTCCACTTTCCTATCGTATTGATCCTTGTTACCACAGGCTTTTTATTGATGGGATTTTTTAATCCTAATTTTAATAAGCCGATAATCATTCTTTCCCTACTATGGACTTCTGTATTTTTCTCATTTGTCTCTATCCTCGCCGGTTATTTACTTTTTATTTCGGAGTCCTATTCAGGCAATTTAGTGAGTAATCACCTCAATGGAGCTATGGCCACAGGAATTTCTATCACTTTATGCCTGATCCTCTACGAATTGAATTTCCAAAGGAAATTGAAAGCAGGCTTTCTTTTTTATTCCTTATTGATTCTGGCTAATTTTTCCCTGGCCTATACAAGTCATATGGGAGGTTCATTGACACATGGAGAAGATTTTTTAACCGCTCCGATCGATGCGCTATTACCTGCCAAAAAGATTGATAAAGCTCCTGAGGACATGCTCCTATATGAAGACATGGTCGCCACCATTTTCGAAACAAAATGCGTTTCCTGCCACAATGAAAACAAATCAAAAGGAGACTTGCTTCTGAATAATTATGATGAGGTTTTTGCAAGTGGTAAAAGCAAAAAACAAGCAGTAATTCCCGGTGACACTTCAAAGAGTGAAGTGATGGTGAGGGTTTTACTTCCCGAAGATCATGACGAAAGGATGCCACCCGAAGGGAAGCCTGGCTTAACGGATAATGAAATCAGCTTACTTTCTTATTGGATAAGCAGAGGGGCCTCAGATACTTTAACTTATGGAGATATTGACAATGATGAGGTTTTGACAGAAATAGAAGCCTTGATGCCTGATATCCAGCAAGCACAATATAAAATAATAAAGGAAAAAGAAGCTTTTGAAGCCGCTCTTCAAGAACTTAGAGAAATAGGAGATCCAATGGGAGTTGATATTTCGGCGGATGATCGGTCCAACGGCAAGTTTTTCGGGTTGAAAATGAGGTTTCCACCAGCTCACATCGGAAACGAAGAAATCAAAGCCTTTTCACCTTACTTCCCCTACTTTTCTCGGATTTCTTTAGCTTCATCCAATATAGATGATGATGCATTATTTCTTTTAGGGAAAATGCCTCAACTCCGCAGGTTAATCTTACAAAAAACAAACATTAAGGGAGAAGGCCTCCCCTATTTAAAAAACCTTGAAAACCTCGAAGAACTGAATTTATCCTTTACACCTCTGGATGAAGGGAATTTGCTTCACCTTATTGGCTTTAAAAACCTTCAAAAAGTTTACCTCTTTGGAACACCGGTAAAACCGGAAGTAATTTCTGCCCTACAAAAACATAAACCTGAATTAGAAATAATTTTGGAAGAAGGACCATTTTATTAATGGTCTTTTTTAATATAATTAGGTACTATTGTCACTAAATACTTTTAAAATTTAAGTTTCATACAATGAAGATCCACAAAGCATTACACCTGGTATTCTTAATTGGCATTAGCCTTTTTAGTTTCACCCATTGCCAATCCCAAGTAAGCTCTGAAAACCAAGTCGAAGTAGAAAATAAAGTTAAAGGTATTGACCTTTTAAAGGCCTATATTGAGGAAGATTTGGATGTATTTGATTATGAGTTGGCTTTTGAGTCCAAAGGTGAAGGTTATTCTTATTATGTTCTCAAAGTCATCTCTCAAAATTGGTTAACAGAAAATGAAGTAAATGAAACCAAATGGTGGCATTGGGTTTCATTTGTTGTTCCCAATGAGCTTAAACACAATACCTCTTTGCTAATCATTTCAGGAGGAAGCCAAAACACCACTTTACCGGAAAAGCCTGATGACATGATTCTCCAAGCCGCGCTATCGTCAGGGTCTACTGCAATAAAAGTTCATAACATCCCTTTTCAGCCTTTAGAATTTGTGGGCGACACCCTTGGGTTAAGGACAGAAGATGCCATTATAGCTTATGGCTGGAGAGAGTTTATGGAACGAGGTGCTAAAGATGAAGATGCCATCTGGTTGGCTAGATTCCCTATGACTAAAGCTGTGGTTTCAGCCATGGATGCTGTGGTGGACTATTCTAAAACCAATTTGGATTTGTCTCTAGATAAATATGTGGTAGCTGGGGCCTCAAAGAGAGGTTGGACTACTTGGACCACTGCAGCCGTAGATGATCGGGTAATTGGAATGGTCCCTATCGTAATTGACATGCTTAATTTAACACCTTCTTTCAAGCACCATTGGCAAACCTATGGTTTCTGGGCTCCGGCGGTGAATGATTACAAGCATGAGAAAATATTTGATTGGATGGACAGTAAAGAATTTGAACGTCTAATTGAAATCGTAGAACCATACCAGTTTCTGGAGGAATACCAAGACATCCCAAAATTACTCATTAATGGTTCAGGAGATCAGTTTTTTCTACCGGACAGCTGGAGATATTATTGGAATGATCTTCCCGGAGAAAGCCATGTAGCTTATATTCCCAATGCCGGTCATGGACTTAAAAATTCCGATGCTCCACAGATTCTTTTAAGTTTTTATTCGCAAATCATTAATAATGTAAAGCGACCTTCCTATAGCTGGGAAGTAAAAGAGGATGAGATCATAGTAAAAACAGACATCAACAACCCCCCTGTGGCAATAAAATTATGGACTGCTACAAACGAATCTACAAGAGATTTTAGGATTGATGCCTTGGGTCCTAAATGGAAAGCTACAAATATTCCTTTTGAAGCAGATGGAGAATATTCTATTCCAATTGACGCTCCTTCTAAAGGCTGGTCTGGTCATTTTGTTGAACTTACCTACGCGGGTCAGGCACCATTAAAATTTACCACAGGGATAAAAGTTCTTCCGGAAACATATGAGCACGAATTATATGTACCAGAAAAAAGAAAAGGAACCTCATTAGATTGAACCACTCAAATAGCACAATAGCCATGTAGTAATCCCACGGAAGGAGTACCCATTTCACCTCCTTCTGTGACGATTACTATATATTTTTTTCCGGCAGCTGATCAAACCAAAGGACTGGCATAGCCTTTTGCCTGCAATTAAAATTTACAGAGTTTTTCCCTAGCATCTTAATCAAATGCCTCAAAGTATTCATCCTTTCAAGCAGGAATAAATACCAAACCACCTGCTATTACCACCGGACCACCATGATTATCCGTCCCTTTTTGAGGAATTCCCCCTCTCCGCCGTTTCGGTAAATTCTCTCAATGCAACCGACCATTCTATTTCACCTTTGTTTAAATTGATGGCATTTAGCGTTCCCCCAAGATGGTTTTATTGCCGCACACTTTTCTTGATCAAAAAGACCTATGTTGACTTACTGTATTACAGGGAATTAAATTCAGGTATATCCGCAGAATGTAAAAAAATTCACTACCCTTATCCCTAAGCTATGCCACCCAATTTTCATAGCCTTACAGAGAAGAAGCTTTCTCAACATTACTAGTAATTAAGATAGAAAAAACCTTTAAAGTGCTAATATATTGATTGGTGCTTACTTTAAATATCCATTAATAGCTATGATTCTAACCATTATATTATTTTGGTTGAAAGCAAAAGAATTATATTTACAACAAATCCAAACGGAGAGTTGGCAAGCATATAGACTATGAAGCTTGGAGCAAGACGTCTAATACAGTTTACTTTTCAATTTTTGCTTTAGAAATGGGTTTCAATTTATAAGTACTCCTATGAAAAAATTAATGATATGCAGACATGGAAAATCTTATTGGGGTGATGCTAGCTTAACGGATCATGAAAGGCCATTGGCTAAAAGAGGCCTGCGTGATGCCCCAATGATGGCTAAAAGAGCACATGCTAACCATATTATTCCGGAAAAAATTCTGACATCAGACGCATTGAGGGCAAAAATGACAGCTGCATTCTACCTAGAATCTTATGAAAAATTAGACATTCCTTACGAGATTAGCCCGAATCTTTATATGAGCTCTGTAAAAGAGCACCTTAATGAGGTTAAAAAAACAAGTGATAAAATTGATACCCTATTTATATTTGGCCATAACCCTGCCTTGACCCAGCTTATCAATTCTTTTGGAGAAAAGCTAGACAACCTTCCTACTGCTGCAGTTTTTGGTTTTAAGTTTGACGTGGACCACTGGAAAGATATCACACAAGCGAATGCCACATTCTGGATGTATGATTACCCTAAAAACTTAAGCACTAAAACTTCCTGACATCTTGTAACACCTCATCGAATGAATTGTGATGGGCTATCAAATAAAGCACTTTTTGGGCAATGTCCTCAGGAGTACTCAATTCCCCATCCTCTTTTAAGGACTTAAATTTAGAAAGACTGCTGAATTCGTTTGGCCTTGCAGATCTGATGGAAGCTTGCATAGGGGTATCAATTACTCCGGGG
>NZ_CAXBOC010000115.1:0-12183 GCF_963976465.1 uncultured Cyclobacterium sp.
AGGCCCTAATTGATTTAAATAATCCGTGATCATTTGATTTAAATCTATCATTGGAACACCTGCTTGTTTAGCCGCTTCGCGAGAGGCCAATACATAGTCACCGTGCGTATCTACGAGCTGTTTTTCTGCATTAAATTTCCTGCGGGCTATAGAGGTAGCTATAACAGGAAAAGCACCATGTTCTTCGGCTTCCTTTGCATACCGAATTAAGTTGTCTTTATACGCTCCGAAAGCTTCAGTATATCTTGTGGTATCTTCTACTTTTTCATCATTGTGTCCAAATTGGATGACAACAAAATCCCCTTCCTGAATCTCTTCCAATACTTTGTCCCAATAACCTTGAGCCCTAAAGTTTTTGGAACTTCTGCCACTTACCGCAAAGTTTCTTACTTCCGCATTGTCATTCAAGAATTCCGAAAGGGCCATGGCCCAACCCCTCCTTGGAAAATCTGGCCCTCCATACCTTTCCTCCATTCCTTTCAAATCGTAGTGACTCATAGTAGAGTCTCCAATACAAAAAACCTTAACCTCTTTTTGGGCACAACTGCATAAAAAGAGAATCAGGCCGTAAAACAGGGCTTTATATGGCAGCGTTTTCAAATGAGTAATCCGAGCCGCTAGGCCCGGATTTACTCGATTTTTATTTTTTTCCATAAATTGAATTAACAGTATAACTAGAAGTTTAAATTAGTATATGATTCATACCAGCTTTACCAACCCGGATTCTGAGATAAATTCGGATTTAGGGTCAACTCTGTTTGTGGAACACTCTCAAGATAGTTTCGCCCGGGAATAAAATTATACCCACTTGACAATTCAACTTGTAAAGGATCTAGCAAACCATTTTCATCAACTACCGGAGACTCATCTGGAAATTCCATACTGCTGAAAGGATAACCTTTGGGACGTTTATTGAGAAACAATTCATGTGCTGCCCATCGCTTCCAATCCTGCTCTCTTAGTACTTCAAAGGCCAACTCAACTCTTCTCTCCCTTCTTATCTCATAAAGGGCATCAGAGATAGGATATCCATATTCAATTTTATTTGGATCTGCATCTTGAGAAAGCACTTCGAAATCAGGCATTCCTGCCCTTTCACGCAAAAGGTTTAGCTGATCATAAGCTACCGTCCCATTCAATTCTTCCAATGCTTCCGCATAATTTAGTAACACTTCTCCGTACCTAAAGATAATTCGCCCAGCGTCATTGGCATTGGCATAATCTAATTCTTGCTCGGGGTTAGCGTATTTTTTCACCTGAAAGCCAGTAGGGTTATTCTCTCGACTCCCTGCAAATATTGGTGGATAATCAAATACTACATCAGATGGATAATGTTGGACATCTCCGGGAATCCAAATACTTTGTCGCAACCGCAAGTCAACTTCACTAGCCAGCATCTCTAAAAAATCATTGCCTTTAATATCTTGGGCAATGGACAGATAATCAATAGGCTCTCCATCGCTTCCTAAATGTGAACTCACATACTCCCAAGTGGCGCCAAGTTCTGAAGGAGTTGTGGTATTGTAATAATTTTGATTGTGCCCAATAAATTCCCCAATATTATAAGCCCTGTATAGCAATACCTCGCTGACAGCACCCATATCACCGGTTTTAAACAGGTCAAAATAATCTTGATCAGGATTTCCCGTCGAAAATATGCCCACATTGTAATCGCCATTGATCAATTCATTTCCCGCATCTACGCAAGCCTGAAAATATTTATCAGGATCGGCACCAGCAGTACCAAATTCATCATCACCATGGTATTTCTGCCAAGTTCCTTCAAACAAAGCCACCCGGCTTTTAAAAGCCAAGGCAGCTTCCTTATTGATTGAATTATTTCCCCACGGAGCTTCATCTCTTTTCTCAAGGTTAATTATGGCCTTATCCAATAAGGACAAAATTGAATCTACTACTACAATTCGAGAATCCCGAGGTTTGATTAATTCTGCTTCATCATCGGGAGTCAAGGCATGGGTATACCAAGGCACATCACCATAGGTTTGTACCAAGTCAAAATAAATCCAGGCCTTAAAGAACTGCGCTTCACCCAGATATTGTTTCCAAGAGCTGTATGGGTCTTCACACTTATTATAATTGTCAAGAAAAATATTGACGCTCCGTACAGGAGCAAACCCACTTTGCCAAGAACCGGTAGACAAGGTCGTTTCCCCATTCAAAATGGAGTTTGCTGTCCGATAAGTTACATTGGTGGTTGCCGCCTCACGTCCTGCGGTGGAAAGGTTGTTTTCATGGTAAGGTAAGCTTTCATAAAACCTTGCTGTATAATTTTTTAGATCTACGGATGACTTCCAATAATCATCAATACCTATTTGGTCCAAAGGGGGTCTGTCTAGAAAATCCGTACAAGACCAACCTGAAAATAATGTCAATATAAAGAATATTTTTATAGTGCTTTTCATAGTAAATAAGTTTTGTAAAGATGAGATTAAAAGGTCACATTCAAGCCCATGGAATAAATTCTATCTGCTCGATAATCCTTCCCTGTACTCGTACGATACCCTCCGGAAGGCAAGGTCGGATCCATGCCCACCGGCAAGTGATCAAAAGTCAAAAGGTTGGAACCTGAGAGGTAAACCCTCACTTTACTCAATCCAAATCTACCAATCACATTATCACTTAAACTATATCCAAGCTGTACATCTTGCAAACGGATATAAGCAAAATTACCCAGATAACGTGAGTTATACGTCTGATTTTTTACATTCGACAAATTGTCCTCATAGGGACGAGGATAGAAAGCATCTGTATTGATATTGGCCTCACCTTCATACAAACCTACATACTTGGTACCCGGAGTATCTCTGTAGTAATCCAAGTGATCCCATTTTGGTTGTGACCAATTTGCACGCCTAAAACCATAATACGCATAATCATTATAGTTCATGCCTTTGTCCCGCTTGGCAGTTCCTTTCCACAACATGGAAAAGTCAAAACCCTTATAATTGGCTCCAAGATTGATCCCAAACTGATAATGAGCACTTGAGTTACCTAATAACATTAAGTCCCCATGGTCATCTATAGTATTCTGACCATTGTTGATCACTCCATCTCCATTGAGGTCATCGTATTTTACATCACCGGTATTCCAAATATTATAAATAAATGACTGATCTGCATGATTGTCAATTTCTTGTTGTGATTGAAACAATCCATGGGATGACCACCCCCATATATCTCCAACTTCTTGTCCTACAAGCCATGAGCCAAGATACCCTGTTGGATTGTTGTATTCTGTAATAACTGCCTTCGCATCATACAAGTTGAACCCAACAAAATAACTTAAATCAGAATTGACATATTCTTTCCATTTCACGGAAAGTTCCCAGCCTCTAGTTCTTAATGAGGAGTTGTTGGACCTTGGAACAGAGGCTCCAAGTACCCCGGGCAATGCTTCTGAGGGCCCTATCATATCGGTCGTATTTCGCTCAAACCAATCAAAATTAACGCCTAGCTTATTGGCCATAAAAGCCATATCCAAACCAATATTTGTAGTGGCTGCCTTTTCCCAAGTCAATGATGGACTGACCAAAGAGGGAGTTAAAGTGTAACCTACCTGACCGGTTTGATTGTATCCCGGGAGCCAGTTTAAAATATTCTTAGACAATTGAATTAAAGCAAGATCTTGATAAGCAGAAACATTTTGGTTTCCTAATTGTCCCCAAGAACCACGCACTTTTAAACTACTAAAAAAATCTGATGTTTGGCCCCAAAAGTCTTCATTGCTTACTACCCATCCTGCAGAAAAAGAAGGGAAAAAGCCCCATCGCTTGCCTTCCAAGAAACGAGAAGTACCATCATACCTTACATTTGATTCTAAAAGGTACTTTTCTTTATAATTATAAGTAAGTCTACCAAAATACCCTTCAGTGGCCCATTGGCTGAGGCCTTCACCAATGGATGGATCGCCTGTAGCCGTATTTAGTGAAATAATGTTCGGAACAATTAGATTCCTGGCCTGTGCATCCAAGGAGCGGTATTTTCCAGTTTCATATTGCCCACCCACCATGGCCATAAAATTATGTGACTCATTGAAACTCCACTCATATGAAGAAAAAATATTAGAGCTCCAATAATAATCACTGCGATGGTATTCATTGACCTGACTAGCCACCCAAGAACCTGTTTGTTCACCTGTGAGCCAGTTTATTTGACCAAACTCCCTGCCATCATGAAGTCCATAAAAATCTGTAGATTGATAGGCAAAATCGGCATTAATTTTCCACCCTTTTAAAGGCCTCAATTCTGTCCCAATGATTTGCCAGTTCTCCGTAGTTTCATCATCACTTGCCCCTGCTTCAAAAAAACTTTTCACACTACTCTGTACCTGATTCCCAAAACTGTCATACACTGCTTGTTTTGGTGCAGTATTATAAATTATATGGAGGAGTGCATTATAAGAATCACCTGACTCAGGTCTTGCACCCGATGGGAAACTTCTGTTGTTTTTCATTAAGCGGGTTTCAAATCTCAAATCCCACCAATCGGTCAAAGAGGTTTTAATTTTAGCTGTAAGATTATAGCGTTTATTATAATCATCTGCCCAAGTGAACGAGCTTACTTGGTTTGTGAATCCTGCAGACATATAATAGGAAGTTTTTTCCGAACCTCCCTGAACGGAGAGATTGTGGGACTGACCTACATTCGGACCTGTGGCAAGATCCCAGAAATCATTGTTGGCATGGCCTTCACCATTTCCTCCTGCCCAGCCACCTCCAACTGTAGGAAATGCTGCCCAATTGGTGATATTTTCAGCAGGAAAATCTGCAGGAAACTGAGATCGAATATAATCATAATCGCCATTTTGATATGCGATCACCCTATCAATCGTTTCCTCGCTAAATTTAAGGGTGGTACCCTTATTCAAAGCAGCCTCGTTTAGCACGCGGGAATAAGTATAGGAGTCCAAGGTTCCTGGAAGTTTCGCCGGGGTTACCAAATTAACGCTCCCCGAGTAATTGACCGTTAATTTAGAATCCTTTTTTCCGGATTTTGTGGTAATCATCACCACTCCGTAAGGGGCCCTTGCACCATATATGGCTGAGGCGGCTGCGTCTTTTAAAACGGAAATAGAGGCGATGTCTTCCGGATTCAAAGAGTTCATGTCCCCAGGAAATCCATCGATAAGGATATAGGGAGCTCCACCATTCAATGAGCCTATGCCACGAATATCGATTGAAGCCTTGGCACCTGGTTGATAACCATTGGCATCGAATCCAAAATTCAAACCCGGAGAAGTACCTATTAACAATTGCGAAACATTGGCCGCATGACGGTCCTCTAGCATGTCATTGGAGATAACATCCACGGACCCTGTCAAATTAACTTTCTTCTGCGTTCCATAGCCTACAACAACCATTTCTTCTAAAGAGGCCACACCTTCACTTAAAACCACATCAATTGTACTCCTCGAACCTATGGTAATTTCTTGGCTATCAAATCCTATAAATGAAAATACCAAAACACCACCTTCCGGTGCAACTATGGTATAATTCCCATCTATGTCCGTAGCTGTTCCTTTTGAAGTTCCTTTCACGTAAACCGTTGCTCCTGGAATAGGGTCCCCATTGACATCGGTTACCTTACCAGCTACGGTTACCTCAACGGCAATTTCTTTTACTTTGACATGTTTCTTTGCGATTTTTACACTAATTCTATTGTCTACTTGCTTGAAAGAAAGGGTATGACTGGCTGCAAGGGACAATAAAACATTTTCTAAGCTTTGGTGCTCAACTTGAAGATCAACTGGTTTGGAATTTTTCACCAGTTCTTGGTCATAGATAAACGAAAATTCGGTTTGACTTTTGATCTTATTAAAGGACTCTGCCAAAGACGCACCCTTAAGATCTAGGCTCAAATAAATCTCGCTGATATCCAACGAGCTTTGCCCCTTGGTAGGGGATGCGTACATTAGGTTTAAAAACAACAGCTGTAAGAAAAAGCCGTATAGGTAATATTTCCCCACCATACTAAGTACATGTAATGATTTTTTCATAAATTTGAAAGTTTTACTGTTATCAATGGCATTAAAACGATAGTCAGAAGGTAACCTGAGAGCTTTCCTTCTTTCTGGAATTGGCCAATGAACTGCTATTCATTGGCCTTTTTTTTTCATAGGCTATTCACTTTTTTTAAATTGAATTTTAACTGCTTTACTTTTTATTGAGAAATCGAAATTATAAGCATAACCCAAACTCTCTAAAACATCTTTGAGATAGGTGTTTTTTTTAAATTCAGCAGAAATTTTTAAGTTTTTTGGGGCGAAATTATTGATTTCTATTTCTGCGGCATACCAGCGTTCTAGTGTCCGAACAACCTCTTGAAAAGGCATATTATTAAACACCAAGACCCCATCTTTCCAAAAAAAGGCTTTGTCTAAGTCAAATTTCCCTTTCTTCAACTGACTATTCTCTCCAATCACCGCCTCTTCACCCGGAATCAATTCTAGGGATTGATTGTCCTTGGCTACATTTATCACCCTCACCTTGCCTGTGGCCAACTGTACCTGCACCCAATCATCTTGATAAGAATTAATGTTAAAAGATGTTCCCAATGCAGTAGTAATCAAATCTCCACTGTGTACACGAAAAGGCATGCTGTCAGAGGCAACCTCAAAAAAGGCTTCTCCTGACAAGAATAAGTCCCGATGAAGTTGACCAAAGCCACTCTTGAAACGCAATTCACTTTCTGCATTTAAAACCACATTGCTACCATCAGCAAGTTGTAGGGTGGACTTCTGACCTTTGGGGTTGGACTTTATTATCCATTCGCTGGCTTGGGGGACTACACTAATTGCCTCTTTATTCTCCTCTGTCACAAATACATAAAACAGTGCAAATGAAAATGAGACAATAAGCGACAAGCCCAAAATAAGCCTTATCCGATTTTGAACCCCAACAGTATCAGAGGTATAAGTATAGACTTTTGTACTTCTTCTTTTTTCGTCAGAAATATCTATCCTACCTTGAATGGCCTGAAATGTATTTTCTTTTCCCTTTTTAGTCCAATTTGAAGTTGAGGCATCTAATTCCAACAGTATCGTTTTGGCCTGGCTTAATAACTCAATCTTGGAAGGGTTTGAGGCAATCCATTCCTGCCAGAATTTATCCTGCGCGACATCTTCTTTAAGCACCCATTGCCTAAAAGATGTATCTTCTAAAAAGTCTTCAATTTTTTCGTAGAACTTCATTTACCAACGATCTATATAATAAAGAGGAAACTTGTTGGTAAATCTCATCATGGAATGATGATTTTTTTTAAAATAATTATTTAATTTTTAAAAAATCAAAAAAACATCTTGAGATCCTAAGCAAAAACACCAAAGAATAATATCACTTTGGCTGTATAATTAGAAGAGGTTAAAAATTGCTTCATGGACTTAAGTCCTTTTAAAACCAAGTTATATAGGGAGGGCACTTTTATCCCCATTAATGATGAAATTTCTTCATAGGACATGTCCTGCATGTATTTCAAATAAATTGCCTCTTTCTGACGGGTAGATAAATTGTCCAATGCAGAGGTAATTTTCATGCTGGATTCTTGAGTAATCTGGTTTTCAATCAAAATCTCCTGAAATGAGTCCTCCCAAGTTACACTTGAGTGATAATCTTCCAGCAACTGATGTTTTTGGTTTATTTTTAACCTTCTTACCAGCTCTCTACGAAAAGTAGAGAACAAATAAAACCTGATGGAGGAATGGATAACCAAGGTACTCTTTAGCTCCCAAAGTCGTACAAAAATATCCTGAATTACATCTTCGATAAGCTCACAGTCAGTTGTGAACTTTTGTCCATACTTAAAAATATCATCAGAATTTGTGGTGAAAATATAAGCAAAAGCTTGCTTATCGGCTGACTGAATCAAACCCCACAATTCATAAGAACTAAGTTGTTCGTATTTCATTTTATTTGGATTATAGGGTTTAAAACACTTAAAAATGTACATAAATATTTTAACTTCCAAATATCAAAATACATTAGCTTAAAAAATTGTTATTTCTTAAATCCTACCTAAGTCCATATCAGGTAGATCCCTTTCCCCCTTAATTTACCCCCTGACTACCAGAAAATAAGGTTGCACAGCCATTTCCCTGGGTTAATAAAAACGTAAAAAATGAGGTGAAAATAGTATTGAAAAAAGGTAAATTTTTAACATAAACTTTAAACCCTACCTATAGCAATATAGGAGTTAGCTTCCAGCCAAATAGAAATATCAAAACATTAGTTAAATAAGGCAATTATACGTTTTGTCCGGATCCATCAAATGTCCCCAACCATAAATTTCTTCATTTACTATTCCTTTTTGGGGTTTTAAATAGCCGCATTCCACCAGACCGGCAACATGAAAATAGACCGCATCAATATCAGAAGGACCACTATTGGGATAATGGCTAAAACCTCCATCTTCATTTTGACACTTTAATATCCAATTCTTGGCTTTCCGAAAAGCTTGCTTAATCTCCTTTTTACGCTGATTACTACCCACTTGCTTTAGAATAAATAGCGCATCAAAGACTGCATGAACATCCCAATCAGGTGGATTTAGGGACCAGGAACCATCTTCTTTTTGGTCATTCAATACTCGACCCACCATTTCTTCCGCCATGGGGGTTTCCTCTCCTATTAATCTGAAATAATGTGCAGCGTGAAAAGTGGAGGCCACATGATTGCCTATGTATCCGTCTTCCGTTTGATTTTCTCTCAAATAACGCCTCATTTTATTGTCAATATGAGGGGGCATTTTTTCGTTCCAAGCACTAAAAAAGAGCGCAAAGAAACTGGTTGTATAAAGCGGTAGCTCTTGAAAATCACCACCCTTAAAGAAATATTCAATCACAGGCATGGGGTCATATTTTGGCGCCACGCCCAATATTTTTAATGCCGCCACACTTTGAACCGTATTGTAGAGTTTGGCGAGCGGTGTTTCCATATCTCCCTCACCGCTGGGCGCATAAAATGCACCATCTTCCTTTTGGCAAGAGAGAAAGAAATTTATTGTTTCTTGTTCATAAGGCAACTCCCAACCAAAGGTTTTATGGATTACCACCGCATAGGTAGGTGCTGCAATTCCTGAAAATTTCGTATCAGAATTCCCCTCATAGCTCTTGGGCAAACCCGGACTAAATGTTCCATCATGATTAGCTGTTTTCTGAAAAAATGAACGCACGCCTTCAAGGATTTTTCTTTGATTGTCCAAGGCTAAAAACTCCAAGTCCCCCATAGCTACACCTCCTGTGACCACAGGGATTAATTGTAAGACTTTTCTTCGGCTAATACTCATTTTTTTTAATATTATATTTTTAAAAATATTGATTAATAAACTTTATGCTACCTCTTTTAAATTTAAAGTCAAAATATGTAAATTTTCCCTCATATTAGAACACTAATTCAGTATATTTTAAATAATAAGGAAAATACATTTAAAAAAATTATTAAAGTTAAAACAAAAAAAATGGTGCCATCTTCCAACAAAGATGACACCTAAGCACTCAACCCCAACTAAAAAATTTTATTGCTTACGCTAAGAACAAGGATGCTATACCCAATACTTGATCTTTGTTCAAAGGTTCATCCCAACCTTCCGTTACAGCTGCGGAATCAATTCCGGTCAATTGAGTTACATCTGCTCCTCCATGCATGACATTGTCTTCTCCTGAGTAGATGGCTTGTGTAGCAGCAGGCAAGGTCCCTATGGAATCACCGGTTATCCAGCCTTTTATGCTGTCCTGCCCTTTTTTGGTACGCAACCTTCTCACCATAGATGCATGTCTTGCTTCAACCGAATGAATGGACAAGGCAGCGGTAAGCACCACATCATTTTCCATCACATTTCCGGCTTGCCCTTTATAGGCCCTCACACCTGTATCTTCAAAAGCCTGTGACAAAGCCAAAAAAGTTGGATAATCAGTAAATGGAGAAAAATTTCCACCTGCTGTAAAATCAAATTCAGGTTCCATTACAGGGTCTCCGCCCAACACATTCCCTACAACTTCCGTAAGGAAATTAACATGCGCCAACTCATGGTCTCGAATTTTTTCAAAGATGGCAGTATCAGCTCCATCGATAACTCCTGCATCAATCCCCATTTGGTAATACCTGTATTCCAAATGTTCCAAAGTCAAAGCGTAATTCAATACACCGATCAGGCTCTCAATATCTGCTTTTGCTACTTTTGGCAAGGCAGACAATATTCCCAAAGGAACGGCTGCCATGGCCACTTTTTTACTCATATCCCCAAATCGGTGGAAGGCTTCTCTTCTTGAGAAAAACATTTCTTTTTCATCCGCATTTTTAGTATCCGGACACATTTTATCTAATAAATTCAATAAGTTCATGTCTATTTCTGTTAAGGTTAAAAATTAGCTTGGCAATTGACTGAAATCAATTGGTGTGGTCACATAATTGCTGGCGGCCGTCAATACTTCTGAAAAGTTGAGCGTACGCTCCAAACCATTTCCATCAATTATATCATCTCCCGCAAAATCCGCAGATCCGGGATTCAGTAAATCCCTAATGGCAGCAGCATGTCTTGCTTCTACAGAAACAATTTTTCCTGCAATAAGTAAATAACCTGCATCTTGAATGTGTTGGCCAGCTCCATTATAAGCAGCTACTCCTAAATCTTCAAAAGTTTTGGCTGCATTCAATACAGACATTCTATCATCAAAATTAATGGCGCTAAAGTCTACTTCTAAATCTTCAATGGCTGCACTTCCTAATGCTGCTTTAAAAAATTCTTTATGTGCTCTTTCATGTTTTTCAAGATCGCCCATAATCTCCTTCTCCTCAGCACTGGCATTGGCAAAATAGCCGCCTTGCATCACCGCTGCGTAAAAAGCTGCTTCCAGTTGTTCAAGTGCATAGGCATAATTCAATATTCCAATATCTCCGGACCCTAGCATCACTCCTTCTTCTTTCATGGGGGGCATGATGTCATCATCATCCTTACATCCAACCATAAACAATCCTGCAGCAGCAATGGACAATGAACCCTTTTGAAGGAACTTGCGTCGGTTGGCATCTTTCACCAAACCCTGCGGTTTAATCAAATCCTTTTTCATTTTTTTAAAGTTTAGGTTAATAACTTAGTTTCGTTTTCATCATTTTAGGTCAATCGAAAATTGGATTGATTCTTATGACTTATTTGACTAGAGTTACGAAGCTAGTTTGCAGCTTGGATCGAGCAGGATTGAATTTTCTTTTGAAAATCAGTAGAAAAACCAATGAAATCTCCTATTAACAACACCCAGAAACCTTCAATAGGTGGCTTTAGAGGCAATTTTAGCGGCAATAAAAAAAGATGTGTAAAAGAATAAAAAACTTCAAAAAACAAGAACAAGGTTAAAAATCACTCCCTCATTCAAACCCATGGTAAAGATACAAGGCACCATAGGTCCAATTTGGCCCAACCATTCCCGGGTAGTTAATTCTATCCATCATTAAAGCCACATATCGGAAAGGATAACCTTGGGGCAATTGAACGACATTGGGCCATACCCGGGTTCCGGAAGACTTATCCCAAGGAGGTAAATCCATTTTTAATGTACCAACCTCTTTTAAATCGGGATAAGTATAAATATAAATTTCTCTTTCTGAACTACCGGAAAAACAATAGCGTTCATTTCCAATTTTCTGTATAGAAGTTCCGGTGGAATTTTGTGCCACAGGTCCGGCAATTTTGATATAGCCCTTATCCCATTTGTCGGCCTCCATTACGATGGCTTTGTAGCCCCCCTCATTCACACAGGTTAACATCCTCCACTTTTTCGTCTCCTCATCATAGAGTATATGCGGATCCTCTATATCCCCGACGACTCCGAAAGCCCTGGCTTCCATAATTGAAAAACCAAACCTGGGATCCCTGCTACTCTGAATGGCCAATAGTTGTTTTTTCTCCAATTCAGGATTGGCATAAGCACTAAAACCTGTAGTCAGCCCTTTCCATAAATTATCATTTCTGTCAAAAATAAGATGTGAGGCAACTTCATTTCTCAACAAACCATCCCCCCTATCGAAAAGAATGACTCCCTCTAACTTGATGTCAAACACGGAGGGATTCATACTAAAAACCCCCTGAATATGATGAGGCAAAGCGCGGCCTCTGATGGACATGGTGTACCAAAGGCGCCCTTGATCCAGCAAAGGCGATCCATCTTCATAGGTT
>NZ_CAXBOC010000116.1:0-12130 GCF_963976465.1 uncultured Cyclobacterium sp.
GCATGTTCCGCATCCTGTTCAGAAGTTCGGGTTCTTCCGGTTAGGAAGCTGTTTTGGATTGGTTTTATCTCCTCATCCGATAGCTTGCTATAGGAATAAAGCTTTCCTATTTCCTTTCCGGGAAAAACGTAATCCCCTGGCCGAAAGTGAAGTTCTAAGTAGAGGTCCTTTTCCATGACCTCTTCCATCAGGCGCTCCCCATCCACATACTGCAAATAGCCTTCTTTATTGCTTTTTAAGGGAAGGTTATAGGAGTAGTTGGACCTAATTTTTTCCAGATCAAAATTGGAGTCGGCAGCTTGTCCTATTTCTTCCGGAAATAGCGTTTTTAAGTTTTGAGAAAGGTTTTTGGAGATTTTACCAATGATATTATCTGCCTGTATGCTATTGGCCACATGGTGGATAAAAACAATCAATAAAACAATATTTGCCAGGGTCATCACCAAGGCAAAAAAGACCGAAATAATCGGTATAAACTCCAATTCTTCCGTATCCTTAACCGTATTTAATACAATCAAACAGTAAATAAATAAAGAAACGTATGTCCCTAAAACTGTTTGGTTGATTCGGTCATACATGAAATTTTTGATCAACCTGGGACCAAATTGATTACTTGCCAGGGTAAGGGCCACCAAGGTTATTGAAAATACAGTGCCTGCTACCCCAATCATGGCGCCGGCAATGGTGCTAAGAATATTTTTGGCCGCATCCGGGCTGCCGGGAAATAAATACTTCCATGAGCCCATTGGCTCAATTGCCTGTATGCTGTCCAAATAAACAAGCCAAAAGGGAAGAGCTATGCCTAAAATTATAATCCATACAGGCACAAACCAAAATGTTGACTTGAGCTTAGACCACCAGAAAAGCAATTTCTTCATAATTAACCATGTAAGTGACTAAACCCAAGTTACCAAATAAGCCTCAATATCCTACAAAAATAGATTGTATGGGGGCCACTGAACAATTAATTTCCCGGTTATGTAGATTTAGCTCATCCTTACAAGGCTTGAAATTAGACTCCTGTGCTAAATATCCGCTTTAATTCTTAAAAATAAAGTGGACAAGACCTCCTAGTTTTTTATTTCTTAACGGTAAAAGCAGCCACCATTCCTGAGGTAATGATCCCCATAATTGGTGCACCCAATATACTTTGAATCATATAACTTCTAAAATTAAAGTAATCATTGGCCTCTTGTGGGGTCATTTTACCTGAATCTACTGCATAGGCAATGACATTTTCAAAATAGTCAGGCGTGATGATAGAGAGGGTAATCCATTGGGTAAGTGGGGTGAGGATAGTGACTACCAGTGTTATCAACAAACCTGTTTTGACTCCCTGCCAATAGGTCATTCTGCCTGCATAGTAAACCTTTCTTTTTTCCAATAAGCCTAATACATAGATGAAAATTGCCGGGATGGCAATAAAGTTGGTATAAGTCGCATGATGGGCAATGTAGGTATCATGCAAGCCTACGGAGCGTTCGATAAACATCCAAATCAAGCCCATAAAGGCAAAGATTAAACCCCACTTGATTTCAATGAGATACTTTTTCATTGTTTATTTTTTACATTGAATACAACCCAAAGGTATTTCCTTCGGTATCCATAGCTATTGCACAATAGCCATGTTCACCAATTTGAAATTTAGGCTGAATTACTTGACCACCTGCGGCTTCTATCCTGCCTTGCTCCACTGCACAGTCTTCACACGAAAAATAGACCAGTGTACCTCCGGTTCCGGGCCTCATCTCGCTTGATTTTACCAATGCACCGGATGCATTGATTCCTCCATCTACATAGGGGAAGCCCACCATTCTTAAGTCTCCGGCTCCTTCTGGTACAGTCATGTCTTCCAAGGTTTGGTCTAATACTTGACTATAAAATTTCTTTGCCCGATCCATATCCTCGACATAGATTTCAAACCAGTTTACGGGATTTACTTTTGAGTTCATAGTTTGTTTATTTGTTTAAAGATTGTTATCTAAATTGCTTTCTTTGGTTCGAAGACATTGACTTTTTTTCATGAATTCTAAATTTTAGAGACTATAAAAGCGGCCATTAGCTTCCACTGAGCATGTTGAAATAAATGATAAGCGCTTTTAAGCTACCGGTGGTCGGAGAGCTCTTACCAATGCACATATATTTTACCCATACTTTTACCTGATTCCAGAGAAGCATGGGCCTCAGCTAAATTTTCTATAGCATATTTTCCACCTACTATTGGTGCTATTTTTTTATTTTCATACAACTCGATAAGTTCTTTTAAGCATGTGCCGATTACTTCCACCTTATGGTCTGCAAAACGCAACATATTAACCCCGATAACTGCTTGTGCCTTCATCATCATGAAAAGAGGGCTTATAAAACCGGTTTTTAATAAAAAAGAAAGGTCATTGATCAGGTAATCCTTTTGGCCACTTCTGGCGGCACCACCAAAACAAAAGAGTTTGCCTCCATAAGTCAGTAGTTTTAAATCTTTTTTAAAACTTTTTCCGGCTACGGCATTGAATACATGATCTACGGCTCTATCGCCAAAATTTTTGATAATCCAATCCATATAATCTGTCTCCTTATAATTGATGGGATAATCTACCTTTAAAGTTCTCAGGTACTCCATTTTTTCCTTAGAACTGCATAAACCAATTACTTTTACCCCCTTTAATTGACACAGCTGGGTAAGCGCGGTACCTACTCCTCCCGCACAAGCATGAACCAAGGCAATTTCCCCTTTTCGCACTTGTTGGAAGTAATGGCTCATATAGTATGCCGTGCAATACTGTGTGGCCAGTGCACAGGCTTCTCCACCTGAAATTTCATCCGAAATCACCCCTAAAGCTTTGTAGTCTGCCAGGGCCTCGGATGCATATCCACCAAAGCGAGTAAATGCCACCACTCGCTTTCCTTGCAATGGTACAGGTACTAGGGCACCAACTCTTTTCACCTTACCTACAACTTCATACCCGGGTACAAAAGGTAGGTTAGGTGCTTCTTTGTACAAACCGTTTCTCGCCATCACATCAGCATAGTTCAAACCAAAGCCTTCGACCTCAATTTGTACCTCATGTTCCTGAGGTATAGGAGAAGGGGCTTCTTGAATTTGGAATGCCTTGTTTGCAGGTCCGTATTCAATAATTGTTGCCTGTCTCATTTCACTTAGAAAACTTGTCAACATCAATATACAATGTTTTCTTGAATTGAAGGAAATTGTAGGAAGTAGAAATAGTCCTTCACTATTAAGAAGGGATTATGATGGGTTGCAAATTTTTCTATTGGACAATAGAGAAAAAACTGTTGATAAATAAACTTTATTGAATATTTTTAACCTTTACAAAAACCACTAACAAATGAAAAATAATTTTAACCGTAGAAAATTTTTACAGTATACAGGCATTGCAGGATCTGCCGCCTTATTGTCGGGGAAAGCATTTTCCAACCCTTATACACCCGGAAAAGAGGATGAAATTGGCCTTTCTAAATGGGAGCTGGAAACCCCATCCTTGTGCCTGGATTTGGACATTATGGAAGAAAACCTCCAAAAGGTGCATAAGCATCTCGAGGGTACAGGTATTGGCGTAAGGCCACATACCAAAACACACAAGTGTCCTGCCCTTGCAAAACTTCAAATGGAAGCCGGAGCGGTGGGTGTTTGTACAGCCAAATTGGCAGAATCCCAGGTAATGCTGAAAAATGGTATTTCACAGGTACTGATGACAGGGGTGAACATCAGTACCGGCAAAATCAGGAAGGCCATGGAATTGCGTAAAGCGCATAAAGGATTTATTCAGGCTGTAGACAATAAGCAAAATGCCCGGGATTTACAGGATGCTGCGAAGGAGGCTGGAGTTATCGCTGATGTGGTGGTTGACCTGGATGTAATTCGGAGATCAGGGGTACCCACCGGTTTGCCGGCGCTTGAGTTGGCCCAATTGGTTGACCAATTACCTAATTTAACTTTTAAGGGGATTTTGGCTTATGATGGTGGGGCACAGCATGTAAAGGGGTTCAAAAAGAGGAAAGAAAGAACCATTCAAACTTTTGGTCCTGTATCAGAAACCTATGCCATGATGAAAAAATCCGGTTTGAATATGGAAATTTTTAGCGGTGCAGGAACAGGCACATACAATATGATGGGGGAGGTCTCTGGTTTTACCGATGTTCAGGTAGGCAGTTATTTGTTTATGGATACACAATACATGGCCATTGGGAGTGAGCGCAATGAAAGTTTGTACGATGATTTTGACCCGGCACTTACAGTCCTGGCCACTGTGATCAATACCAATCATCCCAACAGGCTAATAACTGATTCCGGGGCCAAAGCTTTAACCATTAATAAGCCCAGCGGCATAGTGGTTGGTGAAACGGGTTTTAATTATAATGCCGGTTCGGATGAATACGGAACGGTAACCTTCGAAAGCTCCAATAAAACGTATAAAACCGGAGATATTTTGGATGTTATTGTCCCTCACTGTGATCCTGTTGTGAATTTATACGATCGTATTTATGGTATACGCAAAGGGAAGGTAGCAAGCATTTTACCTATTTTAGGAAGGGGTCAATCTCGGTAATTTGTTAGAAGGACTTTTGCCTTATAGTATAGAGTCGTTTAATTAAGGGCTGGCTTGTATTTAACCCAATAGGCAAAAGTACAAGTCACGCCACAATAACGATTGAAAATTTTCTATGGGTCAAAGCCTACCATTTAGCCATTGCTCAGCTTTTGGCTTTGAGGTTCTACCTCTTTTGGCTTACTTACATCTTCCACTTTGCCTTTTGGTTTTGAGGTTAACATGCCCAACATCATGGCAAGCGAGGTAAATATGATTACCTGTATGATCAGTGAGTCATTGATTATAGGAATGGACATGCTCAACGGTACACTCAAATACAATAGAATAGTTACCAAACCTCTTGGAGAAATAAACATCAAAGGCAAAAGGTTAATTTTAAATATTTTTAAAATTAATGCCCTCAACAAGAAAATACCTGCAGTGATAGAGACAGACCATATTAAGGTTTCGGTATTGATTAGTTCATTGGTTTCAATCAAGAATCCAAACACAAGAAAGAATAAAGTACGAATCAAGAAGGTAAGCTCCATGGTGAGCTCTTTAAACTTTTTAATTTCTTTTTTGAAACTTTTTGTGTGCAGTTTTTTCACGAAAACGCTTTGCTTGAGCTGGTTGAGGTTGCCTATAAACAAGCCAAAAAGAAGTATAAATATTAATGCGGGTAAATGGTAAAGCTCCGAGACCGCAAAGATCAATACAATCATTAAAATAATTGGAGCGAATTTTACCGGATGTTTGATGCGACTTAACAAGAAAGCCAGCATAATTGTAGCAAAAAAAGTAACGATTAATATCATGACTATCTCCCCAAAGAATAGGCCTAAGGTTTTGACGTTCATGATTTTCTTTTCCAACAAAAAATTAAAAAGGAGTACTCCAAAAATATCAGAAACACTGCTTTCATACGTTACAAATTCGCGGTTTACCGCTCTTAAGTTTTGTACGGAAGGTATGGCAATGGCGCTACTTATAATAGCAAATGGAATAGCGTTAAGTAATGCAGTTTTAAACGCTACATCAGAGAAATACTGTATGGCATAAGCCAAGCCAAGACTGATAACGATAACAGGAATAATAGCAACTAAAACTGTTTTTCCTACAAAAGACAGCTTTGATGTATCAAAATCCAGCTCTAAGGCCCCTTCCAATACGATTAGCACCAAACCGATGGTGCCAAGAAAAGGCAGTACGGTTGTTAGATCCGGAATATCCAAATCTAAGAAGCCAGCGGCTTGGTTGGCTGCCCAGCCCATAGCAAATAACAAAATCACTGGCGGGATTTTTGTTCTTGCTGAGGTGATATCAAAAAAATATGCAAAGAGCATTAAAGCACAAAGCACAATAATTATGGGTAGGGTCATAGATAGGTGGTTTAGGTTTAGGGGGTTTTTACCTGTTAAATTTATTCAAACCCCTCTATTCCTCATTCATTTAATGCATGTTAAGCATAAATTTACGATAAAGTCTGTCAAGTTAAAAGTTTAGCTTTTATTAAAGCTAAATTTTTTATTAATTACAAGTGGTTCTTTAAAAACAATAAATTACCTTCCTAACCGACTTATGAAACTTATATTCGCAGTATTCTTTTCTGTTTGCGTACTATTTCAATATCCGGTTTTTGCCCAAAATTCCTTGCCCATAGGCACTCATCCACCAGCTTTGACATTTGACCATTTTCCCAACAGGAGCTTTGCCTTCGTGTGGAGAAATTGGAACCTGGTGAGCCCCGAGAAAATGGCAGAAACCATACGCTGTAAGCCGGCGGACATTCTTAAGCTTGCGGAGCTTATGGGCTTAGGAAACCAAACGTTGCTACCCGAGAAATTCCAAGATCAAATTTATATAAGCCTTTTGCGAAGAAATTGGCATTTATTGCCTTATGACCAATTGCTTACCTTGATGGACATGGATCAGGAAAGACTTGAATTTGCACTGAAAGAAGATGACTTTCTATTCCATAAATTTGGGAACCTCAAACCGGCATGTCCGGAGCTTAGATTTACAAATCCTACAGCTGAGGAGGTAAAAAAAGCAATGGCCATTAAAGAACTTATCCAACCGATCATTGAAAAAAATAATACAATAGAATCAGAAGAGCTTTTTGAATTTATTGAGGCACTCAAAACCTTTGATGAGGAAGAAGTTTTTATTGACACGGACTCTTTGCAAAAGGATCAGTTACGTTTTATTTATTCCTATTTTGGAATTTTTGGTGACCCTTTGATGGACGAAGAAAATGATCCCTTTCCCAATGGTCTATTGCAAAAACTAGCCCAAAAGGGTGTTAATGGAGTGTGGATGCATGTAGTACTCAGCCAACTTGCGCCTCAGGGGGAGATGTTCCCGGAATTTGGAGAAGACAGTGAAATTCGCTTAAAGAATTTGCAAAAAATAGCTCGGAGGGCCAAAAAATTCGGTATAGATATTTATCTCTATATGAACGAACCTCGGGCACAGCCCCAGGCATTTTTTGATCACCGTCCCGAAATGGCCGGAATAAAAAAAGATGGTTTTGCTACCATGTGTACAAGTGACGAGCAAGTAAGAAATTGGATGGAAAAATCGCTTACCCATGTTTTTACCCAAGTTCCGGAATTGGGAGGTGTTTTTACTATCACTGCTTCAGAAAACCTTACCAACTGTGCTTCGCATGGAGGGAAGGACCAGTGTCCTCGATGCAGTAAGCGACCTTATGAAGACATTATAGCAGAAGTTAACCGTACCATTGCCAATGGGGTACATGCTGCCAATCCTGAAGCAAAAGTTATTGCTTGGGACTGGGGATGGAATGGACATGGCATGGCAAGAGAAGTGATCGATAAATTGCCCGAAGATGTATGGTTGATGTCTGTAAGTGAATGGGCCAAGCCTATTGAAAGAGGAGGGATAACCAATACCGTAGGAGAATATTCCATATCTGCTGTAGGGCCGGGACCTAGGGCCAAATCACATTGGAGTGGGGCAAAAAAGAATTTGCTAAAAACAGTTGCCAAAGTACAATTTAACAATACCTGGGAGTTGTCTGCCATCCCATGGATACCTGTCATGGATTTGGTGGCTGAACATGCAGCAAATTTGGCACAAATGGATATAGATGGTGTCATGTTAAGCTGGACTTTAGGATCCTATCCATCGCCCAACCTAGAAGTAGCGAAAAAATTCTCCGATAATCCGGATGCAACAGAGGAAGAAGTGCTAAACGCACTGGCTCTTGAAAGATACGGAAGAACCGCTGTACCCTATGTCCGAAATGCCTGGACTACCTTCAGTACAGCTTTTAAAGAATATCCTTATGATATTCGAGTGGTTTATTCTGCTCCTCAACAATATGGACCATCCAATTTACTGTTCCTGAAACCCACAGGTTACCGGGCAACAATGGTTGGTTTTCCTTATGATGATTTGAAAGGCTGGTCCGGGCCCTATCCCCCTGAAATCCTGATCTCCCAATTTGAAAAAATGGCCCATCAATGGAAAAGAGGGCTTAAATTTCTGGAAGGAGCCATTGAAGTTACAGAAGAGGAGGCATCAAAAAAACTATTGGAAGAAGACCTTAACCTGGCCAAAGCTGCCTATCTTCATTTTCAATCGGTTGGCCAACAAGGTCGGTTTATCATGGCCAGAGATAGGTGGCTTGAAAGCCAAAAAACTGATAATGTTATAAAGGATCAGGTAAGAGAAATTTTGGAGCAAGAAAAACAAACGGCCATAGCAATGCTTGAAGTGGCAAGTAAAGATTCCAGAATAGGATTTGAAGCCTCCAACCAGTATTATTATGTACCGCAAGATTTATTGGAGAAAGTAATTAACTGTCAATATTTAATGGATAAAATCAATAAATAGACGCAATTGCTATAAAACTAGAGCCATGGTTTTTTCCACGGCTCCTGCTCATCCGGTTTCTTACCACCCATTCATGAGCTTGTAATTGAGCTAAGTGCTTTCTGCCTATTCAATGACAAGATGTTTATTTTTAGGGTATTTGACCTCATATTTCAATGCAAGCTGTTTGGTAGATGTCGGTGGCAACTCAAACTTCCATTTAACTTGGCCGGTTTTAGGGTCATGTTTTCCACCGGAAAGGCTCTGTATCTCTACCTCTATTTCTTCTAAGGTAGATACAGGCACCTGGTCCAAAATTACCATTGAAATAGGCTGGCTCTTATTGTTTTTGATGGTGGTTTTCCATATCCTACTTGCTGTTTTTTTGTTTCCTAAAAAAGATTTTTCTGTAAAGTCCTTTTCTTTTTCTCTCTTTACAGTCACCATTTTATCTCTTCCAAGTGAGATTTCCAGGGTGTCGGAAGCGTAGCGTATATCAAGCAGGCTTTTACCTACAAAGGTTTGTTCAAAAAACACATTGGCCTCTCCTTCCAATAGTTGATATTGCGCCCAGTTCGAAATCCCTGCAATCAGGTAAGCATTGTTATTGACCTTGGGTACAGCAAAGTATTGATAGGAAGCGGGCAATTCATAAGTGACCATATCTACAGTATAATTTTTACTGTCAGATTTTATGGAGTAAGGGGTGTTAATTTCGAAGGAAACGGCCGTTTGGTTTTCAACCTGTGCCATTGGAATGGGTTGACTTTGCATTTCCTGTACATCAGCCATGTCGAAATTTGCCTCTTGCCCTTTAGCCATTCCTTTTACCCGTTTATTGATGCCGTAACCGCTTACTACCACTTCGTTCAATGCTACCTGATCTTCTCTCATTACCACATTCATAACCTTCCCTTTGATTGGCAAAGTTTGTGAAACAAAACCAATATACGAATAAGTCATTTGGCTGGCCCGATTCGGTAGGGTGATGCTGTAATTTCCGTCAAAATCTGAAACGGTTCCAATGGTGGTCCCGGTCACATTAATATTTACACCGGGAAGCCCCACTCCTTCAGCATCCATTACTTTCCCTGTCACAGCATTTGTTGTTTGTGAATAACGCGGAGGAGCTGTATTGTAATTAAGCAGATAAGGTCGTAATTCCGGTGCCACACCTGAAACACTTGGCTCGGCTGAAGAGAAGGTAAGTTTTACATTCTCCCAATCTACTTTGGTGTCCTGGCGGACATTCGCTTTGTAGTGCAAGCTTACCGGGCTATTTATATCTTTTGCTCGGATGTCATAGGAAGGATACCAGCCTGCATTTTCCACGAGGTAAGACAATTCAAAGGAAAAACTACCGGTAACTTTAGCATCTACTCTCACCAATATTTCCCCTGTAGGAAATTCTTTTTCTCCCGACAAGGAATTGATTTGATCCTTAAGATTCTTTTTCTTCTCAAGTAATTGTTTTATAGTATTGTTCCTTTCTATGGTTTGGAGTTTGAGGGCAGTGAGTTGGTTGCCATAATATTCAGCAGCTTGTTTCAGGGTGGCTACATTAAGCGTTTCATTTTTACCTCCTATCAGTCGGTTGGTTTGTAGAAAAGTGATCTCCTCTTGAGCAATCGACAAATAGGTGTTTTCCAATTCGATCTTTTCGTTGAGCTGCTCAAGGGATTTTTCCAGCTTAAGAAGGCTGGAAGATTTTTCTGATTGATCTAAAAAATTTTGCTGGTGATTAATGCCCAAGACGGTTAATTCCCCTCCCGCTTTTAATTGTATGCTTTTGTGGGCTATAAAAGGGGAAAGGTTGGAAAACTTGACAATGGATTCTCCCTTGGTCAATTGGACTGTTTCTTTTCGTAGCACCTGTGCACCTTTTAGAAAGACGGTGGCTTCTACCACCTTGGATTTGACTTCTTTTTCAGGTATTTCCTTAGCGAAAGATTGATTATAAACCAGGAAGAACAAAAAGATGGACAGCGCTTTCATAATTATTGGATTGAATTGTTATAATACAAAGAGGATAAGTGAACTTCTTAAAAAAAAGTGTTTTGTTGCCGATGATTAGCAAATGAACACACATTGCTTTTTGCCCACTTATTTTCCCTATACGAGGCTGCAACAATAAAAGTCACAAATCAGGCCAAAAATCTTTATGTGGAAAAATGTATTGAAAGGATACTCGGAATTAAATGTCAAAGATCAATAATAAATTGATGGAGCTATAAAATTTTACCCCAAAATAAATGTCCGGACACTAGCATCTTTTACCATTTCTTAACTATTTTGAATGAGTAAATGTATGGAAATTGTAGAAAGAGAATTGGCTAACAACAGGTTGTTCGACTCAATTTCTGTAAAAAAAATAAACCATGGGAAAGGAAAAATATTCAACCGGCTTTTTTTTCGTTATGCTATGCTTTTGTTCGTTTGTGACAAATGCTCAGGAAGATAAGGCCGCCCGTGAGGGTTACCTAAAGGAGCTAATCCGTTTGCAGGAGAAACCTTCTAGTCATGATAGTTTTGTAAGTATTCATGACCAAACATGGGAAGATTGGATAGAAAGAACAGGAGAATTACCTCCTAATTTTGGTGTTACTCCCTCCATTCCTTTTCTGCCTGATCCATTGATCATTGGAGAGGGCAAGGAAAATGAGAAAGTGACCACCATGGCTCAATGGGAGGCACAGCGTGCGTACTTCAGGCAACAAGTAAAGCATATCTTTTCCGGGACTTTTCCTGATCCTCCCAATAATTTAAAAGCTGAGATTTTGTCCGAAAAGACAGAAAATGGGGTTAGGATCCAGATGATTGAACTCAGGTTTGGAGAAAACCACAAGGCCAAATTGACCTTGGAAGTGTTTACCCCCCCGGGTGAAGGTCCCTTTCCTGTATTTATGACGCAATGGAACCACCGAGGATGGGCACAGATAGCTGTAAGGAGAGGATATATGGGGCTAATATATGCCGGGGCAGATGCAAAAGACGATACCAGGGAATATTTGGAACTTTATCCTGAATACGATTGGTCAACCTTAATGGCCAGGGCTTGGGGAGCCCATAGAGCGGTGGATTATTTGTATACTTTGGATGAGGTGGACAAAGCCAAAATAGCCATAACCGGTCATTCCAGAAATGGGAAACAATCCCTGTTTGCTGCTGCCTTTGATGAGCGGATTACCGCTACCATTACTAGCAGTGGAGGAACAGGTGGAGAATTTCCTTACCGCTATACCGACGAAAGACACTCCAATGAATCCATTGATTATTTGGTTTCCAGACGAACGCATTGGCTTCATCCCCGCATACGATTTTACTCCGGTAGAGCGCATAAAATGCCCATCGATCAAAATTCATTAATGGCGCTAATTGCTCCCAATGCCTTAATGTTGAGTTCTTCCATTCGAGAAGGAGGTGGAGGTGATCCCTGGGCCATTGAGCAAATTTATACTTCATTGACCAAAGTATATGGTTTTCTTGGTGTACCCGAAAAGTTGGGCATTCGCCTCAGGGATGGTCAACATGCTGTAGCAGAAAGAGATATTGAGGCTTATGTGGATTGGTTGGATATCCAGTTTGAAAGAAAGGATCTCCCATGGGAGAATCAGCTCTTCTATAATTATAGCTTTGAGCAATGGAAAAAAGTGGCTGGGGAGTCCATTGAGCTTAGCAAGTTTCCTATTCAGCAAGGCCAAAATATTCCGGCCAATAAATCCTATTTGGAAAAGACTCAG
>NZ_CAXBOC010000117.1:0-12100 GCF_963976465.1 uncultured Cyclobacterium sp.
AAGTCTGTTAATGGCAATTTTGCTACGGTAAACACACTGTCGGCATACAAACGGTTGGTTCCGATATCCGTAACGATAACCTCTGCCAGATCAGATGCTGATTCCTGAAGAGAGAATTTCATGGCCAATCTATCTCCTGCCTCCAATTGAATGGTTTGTTCTTGCCTTTCAGCCCCTATAAAA
The DNA here is from genome assembly GCF_963976465.1 of uncultured Cyclobacterium sp. Classification (NCBI taxonomy): domain Bacteria; kingdom Pseudomonadati; phylum Bacteroidota; class Cytophagia; order Cytophagales; family Cyclobacteriaceae; genus Cyclobacterium; species uncultured Cyclobacterium sp. The sequence goes on from NZ_CAXBOC010000117.1 coordinate 184, forward strand.
GAGGCGAACACGGTGTATTTACCCGGGTTGATATTACTGATCTCAAACCCTCCATTCCTTTCAGTGATGGTCCCTTTAGCCAAACCAACAATTCCAACGTTAACATATTCAAGTGCTTGACCGTCTGAAGTAGTCACCACTCCATAAATGCTTGCTTTTTGACCAAATGCCATGTTGGACAAAAATAATAGTATTCCTATCGTTAGTAAAATGTTATGTTTCATGAGATAAATATTTCCACAAACGTACTAATTAGAATTATTCTAAACAAGACTATATGGAATTAATCTAAATAAAACATGTTGATTCATCATACAGAAAAATAATATAAATCAAGCACAAATGTTCTCATTTATTTTTAGTCTATCGATTGGGTGATCACCTATGAGCACAATGAAAATTAAACAGCTAGGAAACAATAAGTTTTGAGAGGAATACTAGCCAAATTTAGACCTTTGTAAAATAAATAAGTATCAAACAATAATTCTGCTACTCAAACAGGACAAAGTCATTAAAATCAAGATTTTATGCCCTAATCGGTCTAAAAATCAAACCATTTATGGTTTCAAATACATTTTTAAGGAACCTAAAAACATTTAATAAGCAATAACTTCAGTTGTATATCGTTTTTTGCTTTTCAAAACTAAATATATGCTTTGTTAATTATAATAGTCAAAAAGTTTGTTTTTTATTAGTAATTAAAATTTTACGGAAGTACATTTCGAAAACAAAGCAATAAAGTATACAAATTTTAGTATCCAATTGTCATGAATAATCCGATAAAATTTTTCTTAAACGTCTTCGCAATGGCCTTGCTAGTTTCAGCATCCTCTTGCGTAACGTCAGATCTGGAGGAAGACATGGCAGTAGTTGACAAAGGAATTTCTTCAGATGAAATTTCGGGCATGATGGGCTTAATGGAAGAAGTAGACTTAATGATCATGTCCACTTTACAACAAGGCTTAAATCAGCAAAGGCTCTTGCCATTGCTTGAAGAAATGACTTGTCCTGGAACTGTGATCACAAGAGACGATAAAAATGGAAAAATCAGTGTAGATTTTGGTTCGGGTTGTGTAAGTGCAGGAGGTTTAGAGAAGCAAGGTTCATTGACAGTTAAATACTCTGATAACTTTTTAAGTAAAGGAAGCCTTCTTGAAATTAGCTTTGAGGACTTTTCTGTAAACGGAAGAAAATTGCAGGGAACAAAGACCTTAGAGAACTTAGGCTATGACGCGGTGGAGAGAAAATTAAAATTTTCTTCTTCGATGAAAAATTTTAAAATAATTGATGAAGATGCTCAGGTATATACTGTAAATCAAAACTATTTCAGGGAGCTAGAGTTATCAACTGAAACGGATGGATTCAGAATCTATCTTAAAGGAAGTGGCTCACTAGCTGCTGAAAATTACAGTACCACCACTTTCGAAATAGTTCAACCTTTGAAGTACATGCAGGAATGCATTGAGTCAGGATCATTTAATCCGATAGAGGGAAGTTTACAAATCAGCAGTAAGGCTGATAAAAGTACCATACTGAGCTTTGAATCCAGTGGATGTAGCTCATTATAGTCCTTTTCTTACTTTTAGCATTTTATTTTGTTGTGAGGAAGATTGATTGTAGATAGTTGGTTATTTTTTAATGTAGGGTTTGCCCGGAGTCTCAAAAACTTGGTAGTAACTGAGACTCCGGCATTTTTTCCTTATTTTTTTTCTACATTTTTTAACTCAATATTTCCTTCGGGAAAGAAATGATGCACATCTCGTTGAGGAAACGGTACTTCAATATTATTTTCTTCTAAGGCCTCTTTAATATTTTCCATATTGTCCCAAAAAACCGGCCATAGGTCTCCGGCGTCAGACCAGCACCTTACGGATAAATCCAATGAATTGTCTCCAAAGTTGGTAAAATAAACGGCAGGAGCAGGATCTGCGTGTATTCTTTCATCCTTCTTTAAAGTATCAAGGATAATTTTTCTTGTTAACTTTAAATCTGTACCATAAGCAACTCCGACAGACATCTCCACTCTTCTCGTAGGCTTTTCGGAGAAGTTGGTTATATTATTGTTTGCTAAATTACCATTAGGAACTGTAACTACCTTATTATCAAATTGCCTGATGGTGGTATAGAGGATATCAATTTTTTCTACTGAACCAAGTGTCCCCTGGGCCTCTACCGTATCACCTATTTTAAAGGGTTTGAATACTAAAATTAAAACTCCACCTGCGAAATTAGCCAGGGAACCTTGAAGTGCTAAACCAACAGCCAAACCAGCCGCACCAAGAATTGCCACAAATGCAGTGACCTCCACTCCCAAGGTTGCGAGGACAGCTAAAATAAGCAACACATATAATAAGCCTCGTACAAAGCTGGTTAAGAAGCTGGATAAAGATTTATCTAAATCCGATTTATCAAAAAGTTTCGTCAATGCTTTCATGGCCAAACCAATGACCCATTTACCGATCAGGTAAACAATTACAGCAATTAAAATACTTTTTAATGCCATCAGAACAAGTGGTGTCGCACTTTGGATTATCCCCTCCAAAGAATTGGTATCAAATTCCATAATTTTTAATAGTTTTTAAAGATTTAATTTATAATTCAAAACAATAAGCTCAAATGCAGCAAATAACCTGCCATCTAAAAGCCCAGTGCCATGTAATTTTATAATCAACTATCCCAGAGGCTTTTAAAATATCCTCCCAATCCTCTTTTTGGAATGACCGGAGCACCGAAACCGGGGCATCGTTTTTTACCATTCTAGACTTTGAAAAAATCTTGGTGAGCCACTTAATGGAATAATAAGCCAAAAAATGTCGGTGTAAATCGTTGATTACAAACCCAAGTTTGGTTTGCCTTTTTAGGTTTTTAAGTATTACCACCAACTCATCAGAAGTAAAGTGGTGGGTAAATAAAGTACAGGTTTGAATGTCCACAGGTTTCTCTAAAAATTCCGGATCAAAAACGTTTGCTTCTACAAAATCAATGGTCAAGTTTTCTTCCTTTGCCCTTTCTTTAGCAAATTCTATGATATTAGGATTGGCATCCACACCAAGAATTTCTAACTTAATTCTATTTTTAATGGCCCATTTTTTAATGTGGATGGCCATGTCCCCACCCCCACAACCCAGATCTGCAAGGGTAAATGAATCATTTTTGGAGGAATTCATTAGTAGTTTAAGCCCTGAAGTAGTTACCTTATTGCCTCCCAAAAGTTTATTGATTGTCCTAAGTTCCTTCAGGGTTTGGGCTAGCACCCAACCATTACAGTCAAGGTCATCCATCAATTCTTTCTCTTCACTTCTTCGCAAGAATTTATTCATGATTTACTTATTAATAAGCTTTCCAAGGTCAAGCCGGGTCCAAAGCCCATTGCCAATACCTTGCCATGAATCTTGGCATCCCTTAAAATTGCTTCTAGAACAAACAAAATCGTTACAGAAGACATATTCCCAAAGTTTTTTAAAACTTGGTGGGCGTATTTGTTTTGCCGCTCTTCTATACCGAAAGCAGCCTCTACCTTATTCAATATTTGCTTTCCGCCGGGGTGGATGGCAAAATATTTAATGCCTGACAAACCAAATCTTTTCTCCATACCTTCCGAAAACTGTTTGATCCCTTTCTCTAATAGTCCGGGAATGTATTTACTCAGCTTCATTTGAAATCCAAAGTTGCCGATGGCCCATGCCATATCGTCTGCACCATCAGGAATAATATTAGATTCGTAATCTTCAATTTGTAAGCCTTTTTCACCTTGCGCTATTAATACGGCTGCCGCCCCATCTCCAAAAAGGGCATTGGCAAGAATATTGTCCTCATTGTATTCTTTCTGAAAATGGAGGGTACACAACTCTACACTCAAGACCAACACCTTGGCCGAAGGCTCGCTATTACAGATTCTGTCTGCCATTTTTATCCCATTGAAAGCGGCATAACAGCCCATAAAATGAATGGCATATCGCTCCACGTTACTAGCAAAGCCCATGCTATCAATTATATCCATTTCTACCCCTGGAGCATACATTCCAGTACAGGAAATTAAGATTAAATGGGTGATTTGATTTGGTTCAAGCTGGCTTTTCTCCAGGCATTTTTCAATCGCCTCCTTTGCCAATTGAGGGGCTACCTGCCTAAATACCTCCATTCGGCAACCGGTAGTAGGAAAAGGCTCCAAACTATTATTTTTTGGAAAAAACCGAAAATCCTCGGCACTACTAAATCTAAAATCCTCTAAAGCACTGTAGCGCTGAGCTATGCCTGATTTTCGGTATACATAGGCCAGTTTTCTGCTTTCTTGAGCATCCAGGTCGTGGGCTTTTTGCATAAAACTACAAATCAATTCTTGTCGGATAGGTTGGCCAGGGCTTGCAAGCCCAATGCTCTTAATTTGGCTCTTCATTGATTTTAGTTTAGCTTTAGTATATTGTTCAATTCAAGTTAAGTAAAAACCGATGACAAAGCGAATTGTTACCGCGCAATATCAATATGTTTAAAAAGTCCAGCTGGGAACACCTCCGAATTCCATTTTCTTACTACCTCATGCCTGTTTTTTGGTTTGGACTTTCTTCTTCAACCCAAGCGTCAGTTTATAATATCATTGCAGTGGGGATTATTCTGCATTTATTCCTTTACCCCTCAAGCAATGGCTACAATAGCTATTATGACAAAGATGAAAAAAGTATTGGCGGATTAAAAAATCCTAAAAAAGTAAGCGTTGGTTTATATTACCTTTCCCTTACCTTCTTTGCATTGGCACTATTAGGAGCACTATTTATCAATATAGCTTTTTTTCTGATGGTGTTACTTTATGGCTTGGTTTCCATGGCCTATAGCCACCCATCTGTTCGATTAAAAAAATATCCTTATATAAGTTGGCTTACTGCCGGTGTTTTCCAGGGGGCTTTTACATTATTAATGTGTGTGATTGGCTTTGAACCTGGTGGACTAGATTTACTCCTGAAAACGGACTTATTACTTTCTTCGCTATTAACTACTATACTATTATTAGGCTCTTATCCACTTACTCAAGTTTACCAACATGAAGAAGACCTCAAAAGAGGGGACATCACCTTAAGTTTAAAGTTAGGGAAAATTGGCACGTTTTATTTTGCATCAATATGGTTTTTGGTGGCAGGGATAGCTTTTATTTGGTATTTTTTGAGGGTTGATCATATCTGGGCAATTCCTTGGTTTCTTGGTGCTACCTCACCCTTGCTTGTGTATTTTTTATATTGGTTCAGCTTGGTCCAGAAGGACCAAAATCTTTATGCCAACCATTCAATGGCAATGGGAATGAATCAAGTTTCATCCACCTGCTTAAATTTTTTCTTTATTTATTATTTTTTTGCTCAATAGGCAAGCTAATTTGCTGCATAAAAGGACAAAACTTCTTGTCAACATTACAATAAGCCTTATTATTTCTATTAATGGTCTAGTCAAAAAAAGATATTCGTTATATTGCTGCAAAATAAAAATCAACCTATGTCCAAAAATAGTGTCATGAAGGGATTTTGTGCCCTTTTATTTGCAATGTTCCTACTGGGAGCTTGTACCAGTAGACCCGGAGAACCAAAAGTACTCGTTTTTTCAAAAACCAATGGATTTTACCATGAATCCATACCGGATGGAAATCAAGCAATTATTGATTTAGGAAAACAAAACAGCATTGAGGTAGACACCACTACCAATGCGAAGATGTTTACCGAAGATATTTTAAAGGAATACAGTACTGTAATATTCCTCAATACCACGGGGGATGTCCTTAATAACGCCCAGCAGGCCGAATTTGAACGGTACATCCAAGCAGGTGGTGGTTTTGTAGGCATCCATTCTGCTGCAGATACCGAGTACGGATGGGATTGGTATGGTAAAATGGTAGGCGGGTATTTTTCAGATCATCCCGGAATCAACGACCCTCATCCCAATGTGCAGGAGGGAGCGCTAAAAATCACTGACAAAAACAATAGCGCCACTTCTTTTCTTCCTGAAACATGGACGAGAACAGATGAGTGGTACAGCTACAAAAATTTCAATCCGGATGTGAATGTTTTGATCTCTTTGGATGAAGATAGTTATCAGGGTGGAGCAGATATGGGCGAACATCCTATCGCCTGGTACCATGAATACGATGGTGGGCGGGCATTTTACACCGGAGGAGGCCACACAAGAGCAGCTTATCAAGAGGAACTCTTTTTGAAACACCTTTTAGAAGGGATTAAGTATGCCATTGGGGAGAATAAAAAGTTAAATTATGCCAATGCTACCAGCAAACCTGTTCCCGATGCAGATCGTTTTGAAAAAGTAAATTTGGTTATGGGCCAGTTCAAAGAACCTACTGAAATGGCTATCTTACCAAATTTAGATATTTTGGTTTCCCAAAGAAGGGGAGAAATCATGTTTTACAAAAATGGCAGCAATGAAGTAAATAAAGTTGCCCACTTAGATGTATATTGGAAAACTGATGTACCTAAGGTAAATGCAGAGGAAGGACTGATGGGTATCCAAGTAGATCCTGATTTCGAAAATAATCATTGGATTTACGTTTTTTATAGTCCAACTGAAGAATCTGTAAACCGACTTTCAAGGTTTAAGTTTGAGAATGATACCTGGGACATGGATTCTGAACAAGTAATCCTACAGTTTTATTCTCAGAGAGGAATTTGCTGCCATACAGGTGGGTCAATTGCTTTTGATGGAGATGGTTTGCTTTACGTTTCAGCAGGGGATAATTCCACACCATTTAATCAACCGGATCAAAAATACACCCTACAAGGCTATGGTCCTTTGGATGATAGACCGGGTTTTGAGCAATATGATGCGGCAAGATCTTCAGGAAATTCCAATGATTTGAGAGGAAAGATCCTAAGAATAAAAGTAAATGAGGATGGTTCTTACAGCATTCCTGAAGGGAACCTTTATCCTGAAGGAACAGAAAAAACCAGACCTGAAATATATGTGCAAGGCAATCGAAACCCTTACCGAATTTCAGTTGATCAAAAAACCGGCTTTTTGTACTGGGGTGAAGTTGGTCCTGATGCGCGAGAAGACAAGTTTGGAGAAAGAGGATCCCGAGGATATGATGAAGTTAACCAGGCAAAAGAAGCAGGTTATTTTGGCTGGCCTTTCTTTGTAGGTAACAATTACCCTTACAATGCCTTTAATTTTAATACAGGAGAAGTTGGTAAAGAATTTGATCCGAAAAATCCTGTCAATAACTCCAGGAACAATACCGGGATTAAAAATTTGCCTCCTGCTCAGCCGGCATTCATTTATTATCCATATGTAGAATCAGAAGCCTTTCCTGAAGTGGGGACAGGTGGGAGAAATGCCATGGCAGGCCCTGTTTATTATTCAGACTTATTTCCAAATGGAGGTGGTTTACCGGAATATTATGATGGGAAACTATTTATCTATGACTGGATTAGGGGTTGGATAAAGGTAGTAACCATGGATGAAAATGGGGATTACCTAAAAATGGAACCTTTTATGGAGGAAGTTAGGCACAATGCTTTGATTGACATGGAGTTGGGACCAAATGGTAAACTCTACCTCCTTGAATATGGAAAAGGCTGGTTCAGTGCAAATGCAGATGCAGCCCTTTCAGTAATTGAATACAATGCAGGTAACCGGTCACCGGTTATTGCATCAATTACTGCAGACAAAACCTCTGGTAGTTTACCTTTAGATGTAACCGTAAAAGTTGCAGCAACTGATCCTGAAAATGATGCCTTAAGCTATACTTGGGATTTAGGCAATGGGGAGACCAAAGAGACCACAACACCGGAAATTTCCTACACTTATGAAAACCAAGGAGATTATGATATTTCAGTTACGGTAAAAGATAGTGAAAACGAGACAACCACGAGCAATACGATCAATGTTTATGCAGGCAATATTGCTCCAAGCATAGCTGTTACCTTTGAAGGAAATGGAAGCTTTTACTTCCCCAACCAAAAAGTAAATTATGAAGTCACAGTGAATGATCCCGATGATCCTACCGTAGGTGAAGACCTTTCTTCACTTTACCTCTCTGCTGATTATATTGAAGGTTTTGACAAAGCAGAAGCAGCTTTAGGTCACCAAGTCATGTCTGAAGCCATGGCCGGTAAAAGTTTGATGGAGTCTTTGACATGTAAAAGTTGTCACCAAATTGATGGTAAATCCGTAGGCCCGGGATATACCGATGTAGCCAAAAAATATGCGGATTCACCGGAAGCGGTAGACAAGTTGATTAACAAAATTATCAAAGGTGGATCAGGCGTCTGGGGAGAAACCATGATGCCGGCCAATCCAACATTGAAAGAAGGAGATGCAAGAAAAATCGTTGCTTTCGTTCTTTCTTTAGATGGCAAGGATGATCAGGAACCTAGCCTTCCTGCAAAGGGTCAACTGGATCCACTTCAGGGTAAAAAACTTGCCAACAATGGAGTGATGCTACTTAATGCAAGTTTTACAGATAAAGGAGGAAACAATATCAAACCACTTAGTACTTCGAAAACAGTTTTCCTTCGCAACAATAACATCAATTTAGGGGAGCTAGATGCCACCTATGCTTATAATTCTATGGAGATAAATGGTCAACAGATCATCACCTCTCCATTAGGCAAAGGTTATTTTATGCTTCAAAACATTGATCTTACAGGATTGGAAGGTATAAACTTTATGGTAAGTGCTCAGCGACCTTTTGATTATGGTTACCAGATTGAAGCCCGATCCGGTGGATCAGAAGGAGAAGTCATTGGCCAAATGGTGGTAAGAAAAAGTGGAGAAGATGGCGCCAATACCCAAAAAGTAGTCTTAAAATTCAATGATAATGTAAAAGAAGATTTTCAAGATCTATACATCGTTACAGAAGCTTTGAATGAAAACGAAACAGTAACTATGGCCATTCTATCAATGGAAATGGTCAGCAAATAAACCCTAGTTTCTCTAAAAAGGCCTGTAAATGTCGAATTTACAGGCCTTTTTTTGTTTTAATCTTTCGTTTTGTTTTTCAATAACAATTGTCGTATTCCGGAAAACATAAAAGGCAATAAAGGGACACTGTTCCTTATTTTAAATTCCTCCCAAAAATTACTGTCGTTGTCCAGAAATGATAGAATTTTCTCAGGCGAATTTTTTCGGAACAAACTTTCAAAAATATCCCTACCGGTCACCTTATTTGAAAGCAAAACATCCAACAAGGTTCTATCATACCAAGCGTATTTTTTATTATTCCAGCTGTCAGCAGCAATAGGCGCTTTTTGAAATTTCAAAAGCTCCACTATCTGGGACACATTTTTTTGCACAAACTGAAAGGTATATCCGGTACTGGCTTTGGTAAAACCTCCGGCAGTTCCAATATTGACAATTTTATCACTATCCTTGACTAATTTTGGGAATTGGGCCAAAGACATTGGAATCACCCCAAACTCCTTGTGCAAAATTTCATAATTTTTGATTCCTATTTCTCTTGAAATATAGTCCTTAAGGGCAAAATTGTAGGCTTCCTTTTCCAAGGTACTTTCGCTAAAAAGAGTAAACTCAACCAAGGCTTCAGTGGCACTTGTAGGTAATACGTACATAAAAGTAGCGCCATGCTTTTGTTCCAATCTGAAATCCATTAAAGTCCCATTTTTCTCATTGAAAACAGGTGAATCCACCTTGATAAACCAACCCATAAAATGTTGCAATAAGGTATTTTGGGTGTTCATCTTAGGGAGAAATAAGGATGTAGAATTAAAAATGTACTTTCCCGTATATTGCTTATTTTCTGTAAACAGAATGGCCCGGCCATCCTTTTCACACATGTCTTTAATAGCCTCAGTCTTAAAAGTAACATTTTCAAATGTAGCCGCATATTCCATGACAAGCCGATAAAAATCACCTGCTTGAATCATTTTGTACTTGTATTTTTTTAGCGAAAAAGTCTTGGTAACCTCCGGAGAAAAAAACTGTAAGGTTTCCCATTTATGACGAACAATGTTCTCAAAAATACTATCCCCCTTTTCCCAATAACACCAAGTTCTGTCATTGTCAGATTTTTTCGCCTTATCAACCACCAAGATGGTTTTCTTTTGTAGGTCCTTATCCAATAACAAGCGATACAATAAGCTTAGCCCGGCCAAGCCTGAGCCTGCAATGATATAGTCGTAATCTACTTTCATCGAATATTTTTATTCACCTTACATTAATATCGGGAAAACCCTTGAATCAATTTTGTTAAATAAGTCAACCCATAAATTGGCAAGATGTTTGCCTCTATACCTTCTCTGATAGGTATCTGAAATGTTTTACCATCAAATGACTTCGTTTGCTAAGGGATGTTTGTTTTCAAATGCCCGGATATTATTCAGGGTTATTACTGTTATTTGATCCATCGCCTCCTTGGTAAAATAGGCTTGGTGCGAGGTGATAAGAACATTAGGAAAACTATTTAACCTTAAGATGTCATCATCTTCTATTATGCTTTCCGAAAGGTCTTCGAAAAACAAATTTTCTTCTTGTTCATAAACGTCTATCCCCAAGTACCCAATTTTTTTCTTAGTCAACCCTTCTATGGCATCAGCAGTATTGATTAATGCTCCACGGCTTGTATTGATGATCATTACTCCATCCTTCATTTGTTCCAATGAACCTTTATTGACCATATGTTTGGTGGACTGGTTCAATGGACAATGCAGAGAAATTATATCAGCCTGCTGAAAAACCTCTTCCATTGGTAAATATTCGACCCCCATATCTAGCAGGGCTTGGGATTCAGCAATATCGTAGGCCAAAAGCCTGCAACCGAACCCTTTCATGATCTTACAAAATGCAATTCCAATCTGCCCGGTACCAATAACGCCTACCACCTTACCATGAAGGTTGAAACCTATTAGATTTTTTAAAGAAAAATTTCCCTCCCGCACCCTATTGTATGCTTTATGGGTTTTCCGATTCAAAGTCATGATCAGTGCAACAGAATGTTCTGCCACAGCCTCCGGTGAATAGGCCGGGACCCTAACCACTTTTATCTGATGCTTCTTTGCAGATTGAAGGTCAACATTATTGAACCCGGCACATCTCATCGCAATCAAACGGATTCCATTATTGGAAAGAACTTCAATGGTATCCTTGTCCACCTTATCATTGACAAAAGCACAGATAACATCAAAGCCTTCAGATAAATTGGCCGTGGTTTTATTCAAAGCCGTTTCAAAAAAGGAGAAAGAGTAATCATTATTGCTGCTGTATTTTTCAAAATACTCTTGATCGTAAGGTTTGGTACTAAATACGGCAATTTTCATATTATTTTTTTAAGGTCTCAGTTTCAATTTAGCTCAATTGCAACACTAATTTAACAAAGCTGACGGGTTAAAGTTAATTTATGATAGAGACTTCTTTTTCTTTTTAGCAATTTATTAGTTCTTACTCTTGAAATAGCAGCGATTGATCTTTCCTTGCCATACCTTTTATAAGTCGTTTTGTCAGTCTTGACAGGAAATCCTGTAGTTAATTGAATATAAGCCCGTAAATTCGGCCAAGTTGTTTATTTTTGTAATTCAATCTTCCATTGGTTGGATTATTGTGGGCATTTGGAGGGATTGATAGATCTTTATGGTCTATATTCTTCAATCAAATTGGAAGGTAACTTATTATAAATCAAATGGATATTAACTTCTATAAGTATCAGGGTACGGGCAATGATTTCATCATGATCGATGGAAGGACATTTTCTTTTGGCCCTGATCCAATACCTTATATTCAGCAACTTTGTCATAGAAAGTTTGGAATCGGAGCTGATGGGCTTATACTTATCCAGTCCCATGCAGATTATGATTTCGAAATGTGTTATTACAATGCAGATGGATCTCAAAGCATGTGTGGCAATGGAGCCAGGTGTGCGGTCGCTTTTGCCAACTTTTTAGGTATAATTAACCAAAACACTACATTCTTAGCT
>NZ_CAXBOC010000118.1:0-12097 GCF_963976465.1 uncultured Cyclobacterium sp.
CAATTGAGACGGGTCGTCTCCAAAGAAGTATTTGGTGTTGGTGCCGGCACGAGCGGCATATTCCCATTCTGCCTCTGTAGGCAGACGGAAAAATACTCCGGTTTTGAGATACAACCACCTGCAAAACTGAATGGCCCCATATTGGGTCATGGCTATCGCTGGTTTGTGCTCTTTTCCCATGCCGAAGGTCATGTCCAAATAGGGAATAGAAGGCCTTGTCAAACCATCAATTTCAGGTGTCAAGGGGCCTTCACTTGAGGAAGCCTCAAAGCTCTTGTCTAAAAATAATTCATAAAGATCCCAAGTGGTCTCATGAGAAGCCATCCAAAACGGATCTATCTTTACCTCGTGAACAGGGGCTTCGTCTGATGCGCCATCACTACTTCCCATTTTGAAGCTTCCTTCAGGTATAGGTACCATATCGAAGGAGATTCCTGTTCCGGGAATTTCTTGTGAGTAGGGCTCAAAGTTCTCAATAGATTGATAAGCGCTTGCAACAAACAAGACCGATGAAATAGAACCCAAAAATAAAGTTCTTTTTAATAATTTTAACATGGATTAGGCTTAGGTATTCGTTACGTTAATTACTGTTATTTTACTTCAATTTTTTATAAAAATTAATTGGATGCTTAAATTACCTTAATTTTTTAAATATTGAAAATTTCAGGCATTTAGACATTATTTTCCATCCCAAAAAAAGGATAGGCGGTATATAAGCTTACCCCTGAAATATACAAAAGACCTTCACTAACAGAATGAAATCACTTCAAAATCATGCCTTTGGTTCCGGTTTTCACATTCACCATCTTACTTCGAGGCTAAAATTCCCAGGTAATCTGATTTTCTTTTGATTGCGAGCCTCCCTTAGAAAGTTCATGACATTCTATTGTATAAGTTCGGGTTAAAAAAATGGTGTCTCGATCTTATTTTGAATGGTTTAATGGTCAGGTTTATATAAGGAATCAAGAGCAATCGATTCCTCGCTTAATTATTCGAATTAATCCAGCCATTTCTTTTTATAAAGTATGGAATGCTGAGGAGAATAACTTCTTATTTCTTTCTCAATTAGCCTTGCAACCTGTGCATTAAAATGTACCGGGTCTCTGAAGTTATTTTCATCAACTGTTAATTGAGAAGAATTGAAATCAAATACATCACCTATGGTGAATAAGTCATGTTTAAACTTAGCTTCAAATTCTTCTAATTCATACTTGGTCAATACTTCATGGTAGTCTTTGTGAAGTGGAGGGATCCAGAATATCAGCTTAATACCCTCTTCTTTACAATGGATTGCAATTTCTGTCAATTGCTTATGGTATTCCTCCGGGTAAGTAATGTTTTTGTAAAATTTGTCAGTCCCTTTCAATTTTTTCCTCCAAAATTGTTCTTTTGCTCCCGGTAATTCAACTTGAGGTTCGCTCTCTTCTTCACTTTGATTAGTTTCAGTTATTATAGCAAAGGTGGCATCGAACGTATACTTATTAAAGGCGTAGGTAAAAAAATTGCTTTTTCTGTTTATGGTCTCTTCTACCCAAAACCGACGATTGTATTTATTGTACAAGTTTAAGTTGATTCCTATCAAAACTGTGTCGGGTTTTTCAATTTCTCTGGCCCACCAAAATGATTGAATGACTTCTTTTAAACTTGCGCCCCCATAAGCCAAATTGGACCAGGTTGCACTGTCCATGGCATCGTAAAGCCCATTGCTTCTTGAGTCACCCAGTACCCAGTTTTTCTTGGGTTTGTTTTTAAAATCGATCATTTTATAAAGGTGGGGCTCAATGTGCATAGCAATGGCTTTTTTCTTCTCTTCACTGGTAATTCCAAAGCCATTTAAATAATTGAAAGGGTCAATTAAGGCAATTAAACAGCTATATAGCACAAAAGGAATTACAAAATAGAGGCTATTTTTTATAAATCTTTTCATGGTGCTTAAAATTGAAAATAAATGAATTCTTGCTGAACGCCATTCATGATAAAGCAAAATATGATAATCACGTAGTAAAATGCCCACCTTACCGTTTTAGGTAATTTTTGAGGATTTAGTTCGAGTCCATGATTCTTTTCTCGTTGTAACCATTCTACAAGAATGAAGCCTATTAATAAAAAGAAAAGATAAATCAGGTGATTACCGGTGTTCATGCTCCAAAAATCTTGGATGGGTAAGACAAAGAATTTTGGTGAAAAGATGATAGATAAATAGTCAAATGCCATGTAAAGGCTGTCTGCTCTGAAAAATATCCAAGCAATAACGGTAAGAAGAAAAGTGATACCCATTTGAAAAGTTTCTCGAATACTTGGCAGGTATTTGCCAGCTGCTACTGTGTCGGAAGTATGCACTCTGTTCTTTTTGGTCAACAATAATGGTAGATAAAAGGCGGCATTTAAAGCACCCCAAAAAAGAAATGTCCAATTGGCTCCATGCCAAAAACCACTGACAATAAATATTATGAATATATTCCTAATGGCATGGCCTCCCCTGCTTCCTCCTAATGGAATATAAAGGTAATCCCTAAACCAAGTGGAAAGAGAAATGTGCCACCTACGCCAAAATTCTGCAATGTCTCTTGAGAAATAAGGGAATGCAAAATTCTTTTTTAAATCAAATCCGAATAGCCGAGATGTGCCAATCGCAATATCTGAGTAACCGGAAAAATCGCCGTAAATCTGAAAGGCAAACAGTATCCCACCCAAGAATAAGGTGAAACCTGAATAAGATGTGTAATCATTGAAAATGTCGTTTACATAGATCGCGCAATTGTCTGCAATTACAATTTTTTTGAATAAGCCCCAGAGTATTTGCCTTAAGCCGTCACTGGCTTTGGTGTAATTAAAACTTCTATTCTTGAAGAATTGGGGTAATAGATTTGTGGCCCTTTCAATTGGCCCTGCAACAAGCTGGGGAAAAAAACTGACATAGGCAAAAAATGCAATAGGTTCTGAGACAGGAGCCATTTTTTTGCGGTACACATCAATGGTGTAACTCATCGTTTGAAAAGTATAAAAACTGATACCAACCGGTAAAATAATATTTAGCCTTGAAGGATCCATCGAATTGCCGAATAGGGTAAAAGCATTAGCAAAACTATCTGCGAAAAAATTATAGTATTTAAAAAAGCCTAGAAATCCAAGGTTAACAGCCAAACTAATAAACAACAGGAACTTTCTCTGATTAATGTTTTGGCGTTTGCTGAGTTGCATCCCAATTAAGTAATCAACCAAGGAGCTAAAAAATATAAGTGATAAAAAACGATAACCCCACCAGCCGTAAAAGACATAGCTGGCGAACAATACCCATAGGTTTTGAAGCTTTAAATTCTTCTGGAAGACAAACCAATAAATGAAAAATACAATCGGTAGAAAAATCAGAAATTCAATTGAATTGAATAACATGGCAATAGGAATTAGGTAGTTTCAAAGGATTTGTTTAGGCTCCTTAAAAATACCATTTAAAAGAGGCCTAAATTTTATATATAGCACAAAACTATGTATAAAATTCATTTAAATCACTTTTTGTGTAGAAAAAATAAATCTATTCCTATATATATTTATATTATTAGGCCTTGCTGAGCTCCACGAGGTATTTTCCTGTATAATTATTTTCTTCCTTCATTAAATCTTCTGGTACACCTTCGAAAATTACATTGCCCCCTTTTTCCCCGCCTTCTGGCCCTAAATCAATCACCCAGTCTGCAGCCATAATTACCTCTGTATTGTGCTCAATTATTAATACGGTATGTCCCTGATCGATCAGGGAATTAATAGAAAATAGTAATTTTTTTATGTCATGAAAATGAAGCCCGGTAGTAGGTTCATCGAAGATAAAAAGAATTTTATCCTTATTTTTTGTGTCATTTTTTCCTAAGAAAGAAGCGAGTTTAACCCGCTGTGCTTCGCCACCACTTAAGGTATTGCTGGATTGTCCCAGTCCTATATAACCCAAACCAACCTCTTGTAAAGGTCTTAATTTTTGAATGATGCCCTGCTTCTCAATGAAAAAATCCATGGCTTCATCAATGGTTAAGTCCAGAACCTCGGATATATCTTTGCCTTTGTATTTGGCATCCAGGATTTCATTTTTAAAGCGCTTTCCTTTGCAAGATTCGCAGGTAAGGTAAATGTCAGCCATAAACTGCATCTCGATCTTCTGCGTTCCTTCTCCTTGGCAGGCTTCACACCTGCCACCATCTACATTAAAACTGAAAAATGCAGGTTTATAACCTCTTTGCTTGGAAATAGGAAGTTCTGCATACAGCGCCCTAATTCCATCATATGCCTTGACATAGGTGACGGGGTTTGACCTAGAGGACTTCCCTATTGGATTTTGGTCTACAAACTCAATCCGATTTACGTTTCTATAATCTCCATCAATTTTATCAAATTTCCCCGATTCTTCATTTACACTACCCAGTATTTTTCCTAAAGCTGGGTACAATACTTTTTTTACCAGAGTAGATTTTCCTGAGCCACTCACACCTGTCACTACAGTCAATACTTCTAAAGGTATTTTTACAGTGATATTTTTGAGGTTATTCTCTCTGGCGCCTTGAATCAAAATATATTCCTTCCATTTTCGGTTGTGCAACTTGACATTGATGGACTCTTCTCCACTAAGGTACCGAGATGTATGCGTATTGCCTGCGTCCATCAGTTCCTTTAAGTTACCCTGGAAAACCAATTCTCCGCCATGTACGCCTGCATCCGGACCTATGTCGATGACTTGATCGGCAGTAAGGATAATTTTCTCTTCATGCTCCACCACTATCACCGTATTTCCCAAGTCTCTAAGCGCTCTTAATACCGTAATCAAACGCTCCGTATCTCTTGGGTGTAGCCCTATACTTGGCTCATCTAGAATGTACATGGAACCCACAAGTGCGCTGCCCAAGGAAGTTGCCAACTTAATCCGTTGAAACTCACCTCCGGAAAGAGAGGATGTCAATCTGTTTAGGGTTAAATAACCCAGGCCTACCTGGTCAAGATACTCCAACCTGTTGATGATTTCTTTGAGTAATCTTTGGGATACGTTTTTTTCTGTTGCAGTAAGTTCCATAGACCTAAAGAAAGGCAGGGCTTTATCAATAGGAAGTAAAACCATATCGGTGATGGATTTTCCTGAGATTTTTACGTAAGAAGCATCTTTTCTAATCCTGGTTCCTTTGCAGTCCGGACAAACGGTCCTCCCTCTAAACCTGGAAAGCATCACCCGGTATTGAATCTTATGGAGTTTGCTTTCAAGAAAAGCAAAAAAATCATTTAAGCCTTTGAAATATTTATTTCCCGTCCATAATACAGCCTTGTCTTTCTCGTCCAAGTCTTCATAAGGCCTGTGGATTGGAAAATCAAACTTTATCCCATCTTTTAACAAAGGTTGTAACCATTTTTTGGTGGTCTCCCCACGCCATGGAGCAATAGCTCCTTCAAAAATAGAAATGGACTTATCGGGAATGACCAAATCAGGATCAATTCCCAATATTGAACCAAAGCCCTCACAAGTTCTACATGCACCATATGGATTATTGAAGCTGAAAAAGTTGACGGTTGGTATTTCAAAATGCAAACCATCCAACTCAAATTTATCACTAAAGGACCTGGAGGCAATATCCGGAATAATAACCTTGCATTCTCCCAAGCCTTCAAAAAAGGCAGTTTGCACACTGTCTGCGATTCTAAACTGGTTGCCTTCATCCTCTTTCATAACGGATACCCGGTCTACAAGTATCTCAAAGTCCCCTTCAGGTAATTTTTCCAATTCAAGTAAATCCTCCACAAATGATACCTGACCGTCAATAAGCACCCTGGTAAACCCTTTCTGTAACAAAATCTCCAACTCTTTCTCTTTTGCTCTTTCCGGATTAAAATGAAGCGGACAACTGATCATTACCTTGGCTCCTTCATCGAAACTGTGGATGTAAGCGACCACATCAGTTACGGTATGATGTTTTACTTCTTCCCCACTTATGGGAGAGATGGTTCGCCCTATTCTACTAAATAATAGCTTGAGGTAATCGTAAATTTCAGTGGTAGTACCAACCGTAGATCTTGGGTTTTTGGTGTTTACGCCTTGTTGGATGGCGATGGCAGGGGATACACCTTTGATGTACTCTACTTCGGGTTTTTCCATCCTTCCCAAAAACTGTCTGGCATAGGAGCTAAGGCTCTCTACATACATTCTTTGGCCTTCTGCAAATAACGTGTCAAATGCCAGAGATGACTTTCCTGAACCTGATAAACCGGTTATGATAATCAGTTTATTTCTGGGAATGGCTATGCTCAGGTTTTTGAGATTGTTGACCCTTGCATTCTTTATAATTATAAAAGATTTAGGATCCAGATGCTCGAGTGAAGTGTTTGTATTGACAGTAGTTGTACCCATAATGTGCAAAGATACCAACCCAACCCTACAAATGATAAAATGTTATTAAAAAATTAAAAAGCCGGCATCCTTTGTTTGAATGTCGGCTTCTTAAAAATGGTGCGATTGCCACCAATAAGCTCATTAAATCTATTCT
This sequence comes from uncultured Cyclobacterium sp., assembly GCF_963976465.1. Lineage (NCBI taxonomy): Bacteria > Pseudomonadati > Bacteroidota > Cytophagia > Cytophagales > Cyclobacteriaceae > Cyclobacterium > uncultured Cyclobacterium sp. Next base: position 6,513 of record NZ_CAXBOC010000118.1, read on the forward strand.
TATTCTTCAAACTTATCGTTTCATGATTTTGTAAGTTTTCTTTGATTTCTCAGTTTGGATAGTTACCAGATAGTGATTGCTTGGGAACTGTCGCATGTCTATTTGATACCTGTTGTCACGCACTTTTTCGAGTAGAGGGTTTGCCCTTACTCTCTGATCTTGGCTGGTTAGCTCTACGCTTAGTATGGCCTCTTCAGAATCAACGAATAACAAATTGTTTTCTACCCTGATTACGTCTGAATAACTGAAAGTATCATCCAAATCCACTTGTTTGATTCGGTAAAAAGTAACATCGTTGGTAATGGAATGGTCTGCAAAATCATAGTACACTTCTTGGTTGCTGTTGCCTTGCGCTTCTATGGTTTCTCCGAAGATCTCCCAAGAAAAACCATTATGAGACCTTTCCAATATAAAATGACTGGTATTTTTTTCTTGAAGAGTACTCCAGTTCAGGCAATTTTTCTCACCGCAAGACTGTCCTAGAAAATCTCCCCACTCCAATGGCAGAACTAGCAGGGTTTCCTCATAGTCAAAAGAAATGGATTGATCACCACCTAATTCATAGTAATCTAGAATTAATTCTAATACCCCTGCTTCCAAAATCTCCATTTGATAAGTATCCCCCGGAGCCTCTTTTTTTCCACCTTCTTTCGTCCATTCATCAATTACAGCCACTCCGTCGATTGACAACCTGTATCCATCGTCTCCATTTACATAAAAGTCGTAAGTTCCCGGAGACACATCCAAGCGCATTCTGTATTGAACCGTGAAGTTAGAAGTCTGGCTGGTACAACCTACGCCAGAAGGAAAGCTTTGATTGAATTCAGCATCTTCAAAAACCCTTCCGGCATAATTAGAAGTAGCGAAATTCCTAGGTGCATCATAGGTATGACCGATCCACTCATTGTCACCAAATTCAGTTCGGTCTAAATCAGGAATAGGATTCATGATTACTTCCAATACATTGGTAAACACATCTACATCTGTACTTACCCCTTCATCGTCCACGATGGTATTGGTTGCACCTCTTCTATAGTACCTTGTTCCTGTCCAGCTATCGTCCTGATAAGCAGGGATGTCATAATCTTTGCCGGTAGCACCGGGGATGGTGGTCCAAACAGTGGATTCATCATTGGTGGTGGCATACTGCCAAAAGTATTCGGTTACCTCCCCATCTTCAAATACCGCAGGACCTAAGGAGCTGATAATGGTTGGATCCGGGTTAATTCCACAAAAAGTAACTGATCCGGAGGCATCATTACCCATTTTTATTTCACCCGGGCCAAAGTACAATTCAATATTGAAAGAAAATCTATTGGCTCCATCATTTTCATAATAGTTCAATGTCATGTACCATTGTTGGGTGGTTTCCATTTCAATATAATAATTTCTGATATTGTCTTCGTATATGAAATTATCAACACCGTCATACAATAGCGTATCTGATTCGTTCTTTACCCAGTTATTGTGAATCAGGTCATTTCCATTTACATCCACAGCACCACTTGAACTAGCGTTATCAATGTCTGAAAACATACTGAAATGAGAGCCGTCATCACTCCCTATGCTAATGCGGTAGATCCCATTGGCTTGGGGAATATACCTGCCACGCATATGCACGCCAAATAAATTGAATTGGGTATCACATCCTCCGGGCGTAGAAGGGTCTATTCCGGTTTGAAAAAACAATGAATCTGAGGAATAGCCATCACCGGGGTTGGGATCACTGAAATAAGTATCGAAATTTACCCCTGAAACCGGAAGGAAATTGTTTCCATCCCTACGTAGCATGCCCTTATATTGACCGCCTACACCACTATCATCTGGATATTTCTTTTTAAACTCAGACGGCTCGTTATGACCTGCATTTGCACCATTTGGGTTGTATTCTTCGGTCAATTGGTAAACATAGGCATTCCATACACCGGTCGGATAACCATTTTCCCAAGAATTATCATCACGCCATGGTTTCGTAAGTGTCTCAGGTTCAGTATTGGTACAAGCCAATTGACCATAACTTTGACCTGAAATGACTAAAAACAATATGATGGATAAAACTACGCTGTTAAAATAGCTTTTGTCCTGATTTGCTCCTCTCAAAATCCCCTCCATTCTTAAAAATATTTAATGTTGACAAGGCTCTTAAATTGCTGTTAAAATACAAATTTATGCATTTGAGATTAATAGGCAAGCAAAATGGAGAAAAAATTTTTATAAAATGCTAAAAAAGTTATTTAAAATTCATTTATCTGTCTTTATTTTTCTGATCTAGTTTAGGTTTTAACTGTAGAAATTGATTGAATTTTGCATAACTTGTGATGTCATGAATACTTTGAACTTCATTAAAAATAGCCTTGGCTTTGTTTAAATCCCCTTTTCGGTAAGCGTCGAAGGCATAAGGCAACGAAGCAAAGGCTCGTTGAAGCCTTAAGTCTTCTTCAATCTGCCCTTCCTCTTGTCGTTGAAGGCTGAAATTCAAACTATCGGAACTTACCAAGACACTTTGCATCCCAATGGGATTTTTGAGAACCAATCCTTCCAAATCTGTGCAGCGACTAAGGGCCACATATACCTGACCCGCTTCAAATGAGCGGTCAATGTCTACTATACATTTTTCAAAGGTAAGTCCTTGGCTTTTATGGACGGTTATGGCCCAAGCAAGTTTTAACGGAAACTGAGTAAACCTGCCTATAACTTTGGCATCTACTCTTCGCTCTGATTCATTGTATTGGTAATCTACATTTTCCCAAACTTCTCTTTCCACCTCATAAAAAGTACCATTGTTCGCCTCCACAAGTATTTTGTTATCATGCATTTCCATTACTTTACCAATCATCCCATTGTAATAGTTTTTTTCTGCATTGTTGCGCATAAAAATCACCTGAGCACCTACTTTCAGCCTAATATCTAATGGTTCAAATGGGGCCATGTTTGGAGGGAAATCATCTTCAATGCTGGCTTTGTAGATCCGCTCTTCGCTTTCTATAAGTTCAAGTTTCCTTTTGTTGATCTGGAGGATATTATGATTATGGGTACCCAGTATAATATACCCTTGATCCAAGAGATCAAAATGATAATCATTTGCTCGCTGATTCAGAAAATGGATGTCTTCAAAGGTATGCCGGCTTTCTCTAATTCTATTCAATAGGTTTTTAAACGTGGCATCTTTTTGACGGTATATTTTTTGAAGCTCAATGTGAAAAGGCATCAGTTCTCTAAAACCAAAAGAGCTAAAGAAAAAACGATTTTCATATTTGCCGGATAATAAGGACCAGTCTTTGTCTTTTACCACCGGGGGCAACTGAAAGGGATCGCCTATTAAGACAAGCTGCACACCTCCAAAAGGCAAATGCTGTTTTTTTCTAAACACCCGGAGGATCTGATCCAGGATATCCAGAATCTCTACACGTACCATGGAAATTTCATCAATAACAAGAATATCCAGGTTGCGAATTACAGACAAGCGGCTCTTGGTATATTTGAAAGTGTCGAAGATATTCTGCTTGGATCCTTTGGGGGATAGCCTATGGTCTCCTGGGAGGAATATTTGTCTGGGATCAATTTTAAAAAAGCTATGAATGGTTTTCCCTTTTGCATTGATGGCAGCCACTCCGGTAGGAGCCACAACCACCATGCTTTTGGTCGCATTAAATTTTCTTAAGGTATGCAGAAAGGTGGTTTTACCTGTGCCTGCTTTTCCTGTCAAAAATAATGATTTGTTGGTGTACAGGGCAATTTCTAGTGCCTGAATAAAGGGTTCATTGGTCATGTCCAATCCTTTGGCTTCAAATTCCTGGCGAAAAAATGATTTTAAGAAAGACATGAGGCAAAATGTTTGTTAAATTGAGGCTTAAAATTATTAATTATTTTCCCGCTTTGGTATATATTGTAAATATTTCCTAAAACAAAAATACCTTTTGGGTATGGAATTTAACCTCCTTATTAAATGGAATTGGTTTTAAATATCTTCAAATTTATATTAAGTATCATTTGTGTTTTCGCTGTCATCGCTTCAAAGTTAAAGTTAAGCAATTGGTGGATAAGGGTTTTTGACTTTCCCAGAATACAGTTATTGATTATGGCCACTATGGCAATAGCAATATATGTAGTCCCTGCGCTATCCTTTAATGCATTGAATATTACTGGCTTTTTGTTGGTGGTCTTTTCATGGTTTTATCAGGCAAGAAAGATTTTTCCTTATACCTTACTGGCCAAAAAAGAAGTAAAAAGAGATAAAAAAGCCTCTCCTGATAATGAAATAGGGATTTTAGTAAGTAATGTGCTTACACCCAATAGACATGTAGAAAAGTTGATCAAGCTAGTTAAAAAAAAGAAACCCAACTTGGTTTTGACCCTTGAGTCGGACAAATGGTGGGAAGATCAATTGAAAGTTATAGAAAAAGATTATAAACATCAGGTGAAGATTCCCTTGGATAATCTTTATGGGATGCATCTATACTCTAATCTAGAACTGGAAAATACAAAGGTGCATTATTTAGTAGAAGATGATATCCCTTCCATTCACTCCAGTGTCATTTTACCTTCAGGTAAAGCCATTCAAATCCACTGCATCCATCCTGAGCCACCCAGTCCTACCGAGAGTGATACTTCACTTTCTCGGGATGCAGAGCTGCTAATTGTTGGAGAAAATGTAAAAGATCCGGGGCTGCCCACTTTGGTTTTTGGTGACCTGAATGATGTTGCCTGGTCGAGAACCACCCGCTTGTTTCAAAAAATCAGCGGACTTTTGGATCCTAGAAAAGGAAGGGGCTTTTTTAATACCTATAATGCCAAATACTTTCCGTTTAGATGGCCACTGGATCATATTTTTCATACCGAAGATTTCTTGTTGAGGGAGATAAAACGGCTACCCTCCATCTCCTCAGATCATTTTCCAATATATATCAAACTTAAATTAAAACCTGAAAACGATCAGGATGATAAAAAAGAGGCACTGGAAGAGGATGAAAAAGACTGGAAAGAAGATACCATTGATAAAGCCAATCCTAAGATTTTAACCATTTAATAAGCCGGAAAAAAAAGCCGTATTGTTGGCAAACAATACGGCTTTTTTGAAGCTTAATAGGCTCTAAATGGAATGTACTGGCGCAGGTAATTTCTAGCGGTTAAAATAGCCATATTTACATCGGCTTCTGATTTTTCGTAGGCTTTATCCTCCACTTCAATGCAGCAGGGCCCCCTATACCCTACATCCGTAAGGGCAGCAAAAAACCTCCCCCAAGGCACATCTCCCAACCCGGGTATTTTGGGAGAATGATACTCCAGCGGATTGGCCAGAATGCCTACTCTGTTAAGCTTTTCTTGGTAGACCTTTACATCTTTAAGGTGAATGTGGTGCAATCTTTCCTTGTAATCATAAATGGGCTGTACTGGGTCCATTTGCATCCAAACCAAATGAGAAGGATCGTAATTCAACCCAAAATTGGCATCAGGAATTATATGAAACATTTTGTCCCAAATGGCAGGAGAAATGGCTAGGTTTTTACCTCCGGGCCATTCATCATCTGTAAAAAACATCGGGCAATTTTCTATCCCTATTTTAATGCCTTTCGCTGATGCATGCT
>NZ_CAXBOC010000119.1:0-12054 GCF_963976465.1 uncultured Cyclobacterium sp.
AGATTGTGGTTTGTTAGATTGATCTACTTTGTAAATTCAAAATTTTAATTTATAATTGTTTGATTATCAATATAATAATTTATCAAAATAATGAATAAAAAATTTTGTGATTTTTTATAATGTTCCTTTCTTGAAAAATCTAATCATCGCTGAAATACTCGAAAAACTGGTTGATTTTTGCGCTTTATAGACTATTATCTCCAAGGGATTGTCTGTGGTAATTATTTTTTCGGGCATTGGTAGGTCAATATTTTTCCGTAGTGCATTTCTTACCCAATGCCGCACATGTTTGGGGCCGGTTATTTCCGGTAACACACTTGGGTTCTTTAACCTGATTTTACCATTATTCGCATCAATTTCCCATTTATTTCCGGGCAATAATTTTTGAATCTGACCTTCTAGCATTAAATCCTCAGGGCTTCCTGAAACCAAAGGTTCCTGATGACTCATAATCCATAATTGGTCAGCTGTTTCCATGGCTACTTCCAGGTCATGGGTAACCACCAGAATAGCTTTATCGGCTTCTTTTGCCAGTTTTTTTAGCAAATACATGATTTCAAATCGATTCGTAAGGTCCAAATGTGCCGTAGGTTCGTCCAGAATTAAAATACCACTGTCTTGCGCCAAGGCCCTGGCAATCATGGCTGTTTGCCTTTGTCCATCACTCAGTTCAGCCAATTTCTTACCTGAAATCAAATCAAGATGAGTCATTTTAAGTACTCGGTCCACGATATCATTGTCTGTTTTGCTCAAATGCCCCAACCAACCAGTATGCGGCGTACGGCCCAAGGCGACGAGTTCTCGAACCGTCATAAGACCGGAACGAATTTTTTCAGTTAAAACCACTGCAATGGTTTTTGCTCGATCCTGATCATCAAGCAGTCCAATTTCCTTTTCACCCATGAGTATAGTTCCTTTTAATGGGAGATTTTGGTTCAGGATTGCTTTCAGTAAGGTAGATTTTCCAACTCCATTGGGCCCCATCATACAGGTTAATTCTCCACCAAACAGATCAAAAGAAACATTGGCTGCTACCGTGTTGATTTGCCTATCCTTTTCATAACCAAGCACCAGATTTCTGGCTTGAATACAAGGCTTCGCTTGTCTATGGTTATCTAGGTTGGTTTCCATTGCTTGAATAATTAAAATGCCTCACTAAAGTTTCTTTTCATGATCAGCCAGATGATTAAAGGGGCCCCGAAAGCCGTGGTAACCGCATTGATCGGAAGGCTTGTTGCAAATCCCGGCAACTGGGCAATGGTATCACAAGCCAACAGAACCAATATGCCCAAGATGGCGGTGGCTGGAAATAATATTCTGTGGTCGTTGGTTTTAAATAATAACCTGGCCAAATGTGGTACAGCTATACCGATAAAGGCAATGGGCCCACAGAATGCTGTTATTCCGCCGGTTAGTATACCGGTGCTGACGATCATGATCCACCGTAATTTTTCGAAATTTATTCCCATGCTTTTGGCATAGGCTTCCCCTAAGAGCATGGCATTGTATGACTTTACGGAAAATAGAACCAATGATAAACCAAAGACTACGGCTCCGGTTAAAATCCCCAATTCATTCCACCCTGTATTCCCCAGATTGCCCATGGACCAAAGTGTAAACATTTTGAGTTCTTCAGCGGCGCTGAAATAGGACAAAAGAGTTACCACAGAGGAGGCAGCACTGCCAAACATCAAGCCGACAATTAACAAGGTCATGCTGTCTTTTACCTTCCAGGCTGCCAACCCCATCAAAACTAAAACTCCGATGGCCCCTGCACTTGATGCGACAATGACTGCCCAATAGTTGGGACTGCCTGATAATATTTGCCAGCCAAAAGCGGTTCCGGCCATTGACAAGATGGCCACTCCCAAGCCGGCACCCGAACTGATTCCTAAAACAAAGGGGCCTGCAAGTGGATTTCTGAAGAAGGTTTGCATTTGTAAACCACTTACTGATAGCCCTATTCCTGCTAAAATTGCTGTTAAAGATTTTGGAATCCGATAATCTATCACGATAATTTCCCAACTTTCTCTGGGAAAAGAGAACCCGGCTAGTCTTTCCAATAGCGAGACAAGCGGAATCGCAATGGATCCAAGGCTTAGGTTTAATAGCCAAAGTAAGCCCATTAAAACCAAACAGCATATAAACTTAACACGGTGGGTCATGGGCCTAGTCCTCTAATTTTTGGAAATACCTAAACTGATGCTCATCTGCCTTTTCAGGATGAAGAATTTTGATCATGTCCAAAAGTACCAAATCAGGCCGTAAATAACCTTCTTCAAAATACCGATACCCCCCTGTTTCTCCTCTTCCCAAAGTATAAGTGAATACTTTTTTCTTTTTATACGCTTCAAAATCACTGTATTTAGGGTTTTGATCAACCATACTGCCTAAAGAAGTATGGTCAGCTGCTCCAATCCAATAGGCTGCCTGTCCTGCCTGATCTAGGACAAATTCATAATTTAGTGTCAAACTCCCCCTTCCTTCTATTTGGTCGAATAGGTATTGGCCCGCAGCATCCCCTATGATTTTAGCTGCCCAACTGTCTTTGGCCGGTGCATACCAAATGTCTTTGTACATAGAGCCTGAAAGTACGGAAGGTTTGTCTTGTGAAGGTATCTGGCTTACCCGTTCTAGTGCATTTTGGTAATTGTCGGCGATTTCAGTGTAAATTACCTCCGCTTTCTCCATTTTCCCCAACAATACACCGGTAATTTTGATCCACTCAGCCCTTCCCAATGGATGCTTCTCTTGGTACTCCTTATTTATTAGCACCGGTATTTTGGCGGATTTTAATCGGTTTTCCATTTGGGAGGTCTCACCAAACCCTGATACCATAACCCAGTCGGGCTGTAAGTCGATGATCTTTTCTAAATCCCAAGCCGGTCCTTTACCCAGATCAATTATTTTGTTATCATTGATGCTTTTTCTGACTTTCTCTGAAGTGATCAGATCGAGGTCAGGGAAAGCCATAAGGTTTTCTGCAGCATCCAGGTAATCCAAATGAGCAACCTGCGGAGTGGCCGATAATATGATTTTATGGCTTCCAGCTACAATTTTTCCATCGATAGAGAGTTCAGAAAGTTCGATGCTTTCTTGCTTATCCTGCACCAAAAAACGTTGGTTTTCATTATCCTGTTGAATAATTTCAATGATATAATAATTTTCTCCACGAAAAAGCGAAAAACCTTCGGCATAGTGTAAAGGAACTTCTTTCAATGCATCCAAACTACCTCTTTGATCGGATTGCCTGCATGATGAAATGATTAGTAGGACAAAAATTAATAAACGGATAGCAGCCATTTTTTCGTAAAAAAGGATAAATAAGATTTAATTTTCAGGTCAAAGTAAATCATTGCTAAGACCATTTCCAATAACTTAATTTTTTCAAATAGAGTTTTTAACGTATGTTTGTGCCGATTTATGGTTCCCGATCCTCAACCAGGCGCTCGGGATTAATAGGGAATTCGGTGAAAGTCCGAAACTGTCCCCGCAACTGTAACCCAGTCTTTACTACAATAAAGAAAATGGAAATCCATCCTTTGCCATTGTCCTATTTGGGATGAGAAGGCGGATTTACCTTGGGAAGTCAGGAGACCTGCCATTAAAATCTTGTCATTCGTAGCTTTCGGGAGAAAGGCTGAGAAGAAAATTTTAGCTGCTTTCAATATTTTAATTGATTGAACATTGGTAACCAGGTCAGATGCTTTTTGGTGAAGGTCCAGGCTTGCTTACCTGTTAATATTCTCTATTCTCCTCTTTTTCCGGAATGTATGAAAACATGGATCATTAATTATAAGAAAGAGGATGTCATTAATTGCTTGTTTGGTTTTTATTTTTGCAGGTTGGCAGAGCGAACCGGATTCCTCAATTGTGTCTCCTCAAGATACGCTGGTACTTTCTCAGGTGGAAGTCCATGCTGCTGCCTTGAGGAAGTATGCTTTTGGCCAGTATGTTAGGACACTCGATAAAGGCAAGTTAGCGCATTTGTCGGGATATTCATTGGGGGAGGTTTTACAGCAGGAAACAGGCTTGTTTTTAAGACAATACGGACCGGGAATGATCGCTTCTCTAAGCATGCGAGGTACCTCAGCGGGACACAACGCTTTGTTTTGGAATGGATTGCCGGTAAACAGCCCTTCCCTTGGACAAGCAGATTATTCAATATTTCCGGTGGGAGGATTTGACGCGGTGAATATACATTACGGGAGTTCCGGGGCTTTATATGGTACAGACGCCATCGGGGGATCCGTTCATTTGTCCTCAGATCTAAAATTCAATACCGGAAATGAACTAAAGATCGGCACACTATTAGGGAGTTTTGGCCGATGGCATCAGCAGGTAAGTTATCGGCAAGGGAATGAGAAATTGGCTTTCAAAACCAACCTTTACCGAATTTACACTGCTAACAATTTCACCTATAAAGATTATGCGAGTCCCGGTACACCGGAAAAACGTCAAGATCATGCCAGGGTTTCTCAAATTGGTTTGGTACAGAATTTTGCTTATAGAATTAACACCGCACAAACACTGAAAGCCAACCTATGGGTCAACTCCAATAACCGACAAATCCAGCCCCTGCTTGGTTCATCAACCAATGATGTACAGGAGGATCGAAGTATTAGGGCCATAATAGATTATACCCATTCCGGTGAAAATCTTACCTGGACTGCCAGCACCGGGATTTCCAATGATGTGATGGTATTCAATTCCGATAGGAATGAAACCCGTTTATTTTTACTAGGTACCTCCTTGGATTACGCTTTCTCTCAGAAATGGCAGTCCCTTGCAGGTATTCGTTTTTCACATATTAAAGGGCAATTAGCCACCTATAATCGACAGGAACAGCGAATAGAATTATACCAAGCTACCAATTTCAGACCAAGTCAAAATCTTGGGATTTCGATGCAGCTCAGGCAACTTATTCATGATAGTGAAGCTGTTCCTTTTACTCCTTCACTAGGCGTGGAATGGACTTTCTTTGAATCAACTGAATGGAATTGGCAACTAATAAGCAACCTGTCGAGAAGTTTTAAAATACCCACATTGAACGATAGGTTCTGGGTACCCGGTGGAAATCCCAATTTAAAACCCGAGAAAAGCCTCAGCAAAGAGATAGGGCTAACAGCTAAGGCCAATTTATCGGCCTTTAGTATTGAAAATAGGCTTACCTATTTTCATATGAATGTAGATGACTGGATTCTTTGGCTGCCACACAGTACTTATTGGCAAGCCGAAAATGTGCGTAATGTAGTCAACCAAGGCTTGGAGTATTTCTTCAAAGGAGGGTTTTTGCAAGGGGAAAATCTTTGGACCATACATGTGGACTATGGCTTAAATAGTGCAGTCAATCAGTCTGGCGATGTAGGGAATGCGCTTAGTCAAGGTAAGCAGCTTCCATATGTGCCCAAGCATAAAATACGTACGCAAGGCAACCTTCAAAGTGGTCCTTACAAATTTTACATTCAAAACCAATGGACCGGTGAGCGCTATGTGACCACCGACAATCAAACGCAGTTAGCCGCCTACAGCTTGTGGGATACCGGAATCACTTATGCTTTTGACTGGAAAAGCAAACTTAAAGGGAATCTCGGATTCCATACCAATAATATTTTCAATGTGGATTATCAGGTACTTCGCCTCCGGTCCATGCCTGGAAGAAATATTCAATTTAATTTAAATATAGTATTATGAGAAAAATGCAGTTAGTCTGTAAGTTGTTTTTATTTGCCCTGTTGGTATCATGTGGAACTGATCCGGTTGAAATACCTCAAGGGGCCTATGAAAATGGTGTGCTAATCATTAATGAAGGTGCTTTTGGTGCCAATGATGGTGAAGTTTTCCATTTTGATAAAAATACTGCCGAGCTTGAAGCCAATGTTTTTGAAAATGTAAACGGAAGACCTTTTGCAGGATTGCTGCAGGATATGATTAGCTATGAGGACTTTACCTACCTAGTGGCCAATACGGGTAAAGTGGAGGTCGTGCAATCTGCAGATTTTATTTCAATAGGAGCGGTTAATAATGACTTGGTAAATAGCCGAAGCATGGTCAAAGCTGATGGTAAATTGTACATTAGTGATTGGGGACCCTATGACGCAAGCTGGAACAATACCGAATCATTTGTGGCAGTGGTGGAAGATATCACAGGAGGAAATATCGCTTATAAAATACCCACACCATCAAGGCCTGAGGGCATTACTTTTATAGGGGACAGAATATTGGTGGCCTGCCAAATGGGAGCTATTGCTGTGATTGAAGTTGGAGATGATGAAGTGGAGAAAACGATAGCTGTAACAGGAACCCCGTTTTTCTTTTTTGAATATCAAGGCAGCAACTATCTCTATGCCAAGGATAGTGAGAAAATCTACCTGCACAAGTTAAATGTAGCCACTTTTGAAGTGGAGGAAAGCCTTGAGTTTTCTGTGGACAACAGCATCTACAATGGCAACTTTTCTGTGAGTAACAGTGGTGAATTATTTGTAATTAGCAACCAAGCTACAGAAGATGTGGTGGTAAAACTTTCCCTCACCACAGGATCAGTTGAAAATGAGAATTTTTATTCAGGCAGCAACTTCTATGGCTTGGGCTATGATGACAACACGCAAACTTTGTATATAGGTGAACACAATGGATGGCAGGGCAATGGCTCTGTGATGCGTGTAAATGCTCAGGGAGAACTTATTGATGAGGTAAGTGTAGGAAGAGGACCAAGTGGATTTTATTTCCCTTGATTGATTCAATTACCATATTGATTTCTGAAAGCTAGGGTTAGCTACCAGATACAATGAATAACGAAACCACTTATCATCAGATTGTATAGTGGTTTCGCTTTTTTTAGCCGCAGCTGAGGGTAACCAAATTTCGGCGGCAGGTTAGAGTCAATTTCCGGCGGCTGAGCGAGATTAAATACTGACGGCTGATCGGGATCAAATGCCGGCGGCTGAGCGGAGCCGAAGCCAAAGGATAACGCACAGGTATACCTACTCCTTCGACTCCACTCGGGAACCGGTTAAGGTGCTGTCATTAAGAATTATTAGTAGATCAAATACTAAACTTCCAACTGATTTTAATAGTAAAAAAATAACCTATTAAAACCAATACCCAATCCTATAGACGAGATTATTGAAGGTCACCTTATCTTCCTCATAATAACTCCAATCTTCCATTCGTTTTCTGTCAGGAGATAACCTTGCAGGATTACCGATATAAAAGTAACTGATTTGTTGCTTCAAGGAGACGCTTACTGTCCAGAAATTGGCTTTTTTGGTTTTGTACCTAAAGCCTAAAGATCCTTGAGCTATTCTGCCTCCTTTTCGCCAATGGTGCTGATCCCATTCGTTAATTTCCACTTTCTCTAAAAGGGCAGAACCATAACCTAGATCTACACCTCCATATACCTGCCATCTGTTTTGTGGGTTTAACACTCCTCTCCAGCCTAATGCCAAAGGAAGGACGGAATAGTTACCGTATTGGTCTAAACCCGTCACAAAACCTAGATGATGTTTCCGATGAATTTGCAGTCCATTGAAAGTCTGAAAGGTGAAATTGGTGCGTGGGCCAAAGTTGTCAGTACCGGTAAGCAGACCTATTTCCGTATGGTTAACAAAAGATAAGTCTTGCCCTTTGCTGATCAAAGGGCAAGACCAAATGAATGCTATAAAGAAAAGTACATACAGGTTTTTCATTGATCAGTTGGCCACATTGATACAGCTAAGTTCTTTCAGTTGCTCCGGATTGGTGTAATCAAATTGACAAACGCCATCCGGGCCAATTACAATCAGGGATTTGGGGCCTGGGATGATGTCTGTAAAAACATAGTTTTTCAGGTGTTCAATCAGGTTGTTGCCAATCTCTTTTACATCTGCCACATTAAAACTTTTTAAGCCTTGGTCTCCCTCAGCAAGGTAGAGGTAGTCCCCGGAAAGTCCAAGTCCATGGGGGTTGTCCATGGGGTAAGATTGAATAAGAGTGGGGGCATTCAGGTCTTTGATATCCAGCACATGGAGTTCATTGGCGCCATTTCTGCAGATGGCAGCACTTCTTAAGGTAACAAAGGCATAATCATCGTTTACCACCACCGGGTCGCAGGAAGTGATGTGTGAATATACAGCCATTTCCTTTGGTTCAGCAGGGTTGCTTGCATCATAGATGTGCATACCGGTCATAGATCCGATAAAGAGGTTGCCTTTGAAAGGAAAAATTGTTTCTATACCCCAGCCTAAATCAATGTCACTTAGGTATTTGGGATCCATGGGAGATTCTACATTAAATACCCGCATGCTGTATTCGTCTACCGTATAAAGGTGGCCTCCCAATAAGGTAAACCTTGCCATGGAGCCTCCTTGTCCATAGCTTTGACCTCCATCGGATTTGGCATAAGCTGCGGTTTCAAGCATCACCATATCGGTTCTAAAGGTAGGTCTTCCCCAGCTGTTCCATCGCATATTGGATTCAGTGGAGGTAATCAGCGTATCTTTGTAGGTGACGATCGTTCCTGTTTCTTCATTAGAATAGAGATTGGGGAATACGTCTTTTTCTCTTTTTACTAATTGAATATTTTCAGGGTTGGAGATATCAAAGGCCAATAAATCTACGTAATTGTCGGCATATAAAATGCTTTCATTGATGGCCATGTCACCTGTTCCAGGAATATTGATGAAATTTAGATTTTGAGGATTTCCGGGGTCAGTATTATCCAATAGGTGTATGCCTTTACCGGGTTCTGAAATAAAAAGATAATCTCCATAAATATAAATTTTCCCAGGCTGATCGAGAGGAATTCCCGGTTCAATGATAATGTCAGCTTCTCTAAAAGAATTTACTTCAATAAATACCGGCACCTGAGTTTGATAGGTATAGGTCGTTTCTATTTGGTCTTCACAGGAGGGAAGTACCATTACAAGCATAAAGGAGAGCATAAGCTGCGCTCCGAGAATAAATCGAGGGTGTAAATTTGTTTTCATGGCATGTCAGGAATAAGGTCAAAGAATAGCATTAGCATTGTTTGTGCTAATTTTCCCTGTCAAGACGGAATAAATTGTTAGAATGCTACACCATTTGAAAAATAAAATAAAAAAAGCCTGAGGATGCTTTAAATTCCTCAAGTATCTAGCTTTTTACTCATATTCCTTTCAAAGGATTCAAGAAAACCCAGGTAATTTTCGACAATGTTTTCGGAGAGTGAGCCCAGATAATCTCCCGGATAGAGCGGATTGTATTTAATTCTATGGATAATCATGTCCAACCAGCCTTGCCCGTCATCAATCAGGTCTGCATGAAAAGCTTCCACAGTAATGTCCCTTGATCCTGAGAAAGGGGCTTTGCCTTGGTTTCTAAAATAGGCAGCGATGGTTTCAAGAGCCGCATCATGGGTCTTTTCAAAACTTACAATCAATTTTGACCGGACCTCATCATTCATTCCGTGACTTTTTCCCTCAAGAATCAAATCTTGTAGTTCATTGAGCTGATTGGTAAATTCAGCAAAACAGTTTTCGCAGTCCAGCACTGGTTTTCTCATGGGTGTATTGAATTAGTTCTTTACCAATTTATCAAATATGAGCTACAATTCTAAAAATTTTTAACAAATCTTTATTTTTTAATTCGGTCCGGATTTTCATTGATGAATGACTTCCATCCACCACTCCTTCCTTTAGTTTGAATCCTTCCATCATGAAAATGATGACACAAAGCCACTGCCAGGGCATCGGTTGCATCCAGTAATTTGGGTATCTCGTCAAAGTTCAATAAGGATTTAAGCATTTCAGCCACCTGTTCTTTGGAAGCATTTCCATTACCGGTGACCGACTGTTTTACTTTTTTGGGAGAGTATTCTGTGATAGAGACTTCCTTGGCAAGGGCTGCTGCCATGGCTACCCCTTGCGCCCTGCCTAGTTTAAGCATGGACTGCACATTTTGGCCATAAAAGGGTGCTTCCAATGCCATAGAATCAGGTCCGTGGGTATCGATAATATAACTGATTTTATCAAATATTTTTTTGAGTTTTAAGGCATGGTCACTGTACTTTTTCAAGTGAATTACTCCAAACTCCATGACAGTGTATGTATTTCCTTTAACCAATATTAGGCCGTATCCCATTACAGAGGTGCCGGGGTCTATTCCTAAAATGATTTTTTCCTTTATAGGATTTTTTACAATTTTAATCATCGGTGCAATTTACCACAAATCCTCAAATGCTCCATGAAATGCTTGCCTTAGGAATCTGCTATTTTTTATTTGCTGTTGGCTATACTTGGGGATTATACCATTTAGGCAAAACATGGGAGCCGGAGACAAGCGACTTGACCCAAAGCTTGCCAAGTTCTGCTGACTGTTGCATTTTGGTGCCTTTCAGAAATGAGGAACGAAACCTTGCAGCACTACTTCCAAATTTAATGGATTCCTTACCTTTTGCCACTAAGGTTGTTTTTATAGATGATCATAGTGAAGACGGGGGAGAGGCATTAATCCGGAACTTTATCCAAGCTTATGACATTCAAAATTGGTTTGTAGTACCAAGTATAGGGCTGGGGAAAAAAGCAGCCCTCAATACGGGGGTTGAGGCAAGCCATTCAGAAATTATTCTTACAATAGATGCAGATATAAGCTTGTCAAAAGGCTGGTTAAAAAGCATGTTGGCCCCTTTTAACAAAGCGAATATTCAATTGGTGGCCGGTCCTGTTATGACGCATTCGGCAAACGGTATTTTCTATAAATTCCAGCAAATAGAGTGGGCAAGCCTGTTATTGATAAGTAATTATTTTTTTAAAAAAGGACATCCGCTTATGTGTAGCGGGGCTAATTTGGCTTTTCGAACAAGTGCATTTGAAGAAGTGGCCGGTTATACAGGCAATTTTCATATTCATTCAGGTGACGATGAATTTTTATTAAAAAAGATGAATAAAAAGTATGGGGCTGATACCTTGGTTTACCTGAATGGTCCTTCAGTCCTAGTCCAAACGCAACCTATGACAACTCCGGGAGATTGGATTCGGCAACGAAGCAGGTGGGCAAGCAAGTGGAATGCACATGGAGAAAAGGGCCATCCGTTTACAGCTGTCTTATTGGCTATTTTTTGTTTGATTGTGTTGTCAAGTATTCCTTTGGTTTTTTTTTCATGGAAACTTACCTGTACATTAATTTTTGTATGGAGCTTGAAATTTATAGCGGAAAAGGCGGTTTTGGGAAAAGTTTTGAAACTTTACGGTCTTAAATTTTCAAATAAAAATTGGTTCTTGGCAGGTTGGATTTACCCTTTGATGGTATTGGCGACTTTGCCTTATGCTATTTTAGGAAAATATATCTGGAAAGGAAGGAAAAACTAATGAATCCCTTATTTTTGTCATTGGACTTAATGGCCACACGACAATGACTAATGATGAATTTGACCTTTTAGACGAATTGTATTTTCTTCAGTCTTTTCAATACTTGAAATCTAGTTTAGGCTGGGAGGATGAAAGACTGTTAAAGAATTTGGAGGTTTTGCTGAAAAAGGCCTGGGTAAGGTGTTATGAATCTCCTGAAAATGAGATTTTTGAAGCACTGCCTCTAACGGAAAAAGCCAAGAATTATTATTTCCTTGCCACCAAGGAAGATCTACTCAAACACAATACCTTATAATTATGACTGGGGAGACCATCAAATACCAAAGGAAAGAACTGGAATTAAAAGCATTGCTGGAGATCACCCAAGCCATCAATGAAAACAAAAATGAGCGTGTTCTTTTAAATATATTCAAATTCACCTGTCTGGTTCATTTGAATATTAAATCCATGGTGCTGTATGTATACAACCAACAGGAACAATTTTTCCTTCGAAGAATTTCTCACCAGGTGAAAGAAAAGCTTCCTGAGGAAATTCAGAAGGGCGATGTTCAGGAAAACAAGGAATTAGGAAAATTGAGCCTTTCTCTTTCCGGGGAGTATTCATTTGCTGAAGTAAATATTTATGTGCCCGTTTATCACAAAGATAAAATGTTGGCCATTCTCTTCTTAAGTACAAAAGATGAAGATGCGGGTCTGGATCTCTCCGAGATCGGCATCGAAGCCTATCCAG
>NZ_CAXBOC010000120.1:0-12001 GCF_963976465.1 uncultured Cyclobacterium sp.
ATACTGATTTCATATTGCCTGTATTATTTAATCTATGAAGTGTAATTAACAAAGTTTTACTTCTAATCAGTCCCCTAAATTGTATTTTTTTTCTTTGGCTTTAAAAAAAGACTAATAATGCTACATTTTTCACGAAACCGTCTAAAAATAGTTGGCCAAAATACAGCACCAATCTTTTCTCATCTAATATTAAGTAATTCTTAAGGAGAATAAATAAATATTGGCAGAAAGCATCTAAAAATAATAAAGGCTTTACCTTATGCAGGTAAAGCATGCTATCTTATTTTAGTACTAGCTACTTAAGGCTTTGCTACATTCTTCCATGCTTTAGCAATCATTAAAACAAAAAACCTCAACCATAATACAATGGTTGAGGCATTCTTAATGAGAAAATAGGATCTATTAATACCTGTAGTAATCAGGCTTAAATGGTCCCTGAGGAGCCACTCCAATATATTCTGCTTGGTCTTCTGACAATTGATCCAATTCAACGCCTAATTTCTTAAGGTGCAATTCAGCTACCTTTTCATCCAAATGTTTAGGCAACATATAGACTCCCGGCTTGTATTGGTCGGTATTGTTCCACAATTCTAGCTGGGCCAAAGTTTGGTTAGCAAATGAATTGGACATCACAAAAGAAGGATGACCTGTAGCACAGCCCAAATTCACTAGTCTTCCTTCAGCCAAAACGATGATGTCGTTACCATCTACATTGTATAGATCTACCTGAGGTTTGATTTCGTCTTTGGTATTGCCATAAGTTCCATTCAACCAGGCCATATCAATTTCATTGTCGAAATGACCAATATTACAAACAATGGCCTTGTCTTTAAGTGCCCTGAAGTGTGCTTCTGTAATAATGTCTTTATTACCGGTGGCTGTAACTACGATATCCGCTTCTTTAACTGCGTCAATCATTTTCTTAACTTCAAAACCGTCCATGGCCGCCTGCAAAGCACAAATTGGATCCACTTCCGAAACAATGACTCTAGCACCGGCTCCACGAAGAGAGGCTGCAGACCCTTTTCCAACATCACCATAACCTGCTACGGCGGCTACTTTCCCGGCCATCATTACATCTGTTGCACGTCTAATGGCATCCACCAATGACTCTTTACAACCGTATTTATTATCAAACTTAGATTTGGTGACAGAGTCATTTACGTTAATCGCAGGAATTGGCAAGGTTCCATTCTTCATCCTTTCATAAAGCCTATGCACACCTGTGGTGGTTTCTTCAGAAAGCCCCTTGATATTGCCTACCAACTCAGGGTACTTGTCCAATACCATATTGGTCAAGTCTCCGCCATCATCCAAAATCATATTCAAAGGCTCTTTTTCTTCACCGAAGAATAGGGTTTGCTCTATGCACCAATCAAAGTCTTTTTCGGAAAGCCCTTTCCATGCATATACGCTCACACCTGCTGCCGCCACTGCTGCTGCAGCATGATCCTGGGTGGAAAAAATATTACAAGAAGACCAGGTAACCTCAGCTCCTAAAGCGACCAAAGTTTCGATCAATACTGCAGTTTGAATTGTCATGTGAAGACAACCCGCAATTCTTGCCCCCTTCAAAGGTTGAGAATCTCCAAACTCTTCTCTAAGGGACATTAATCCGGGCATTTCACTTTCAGCAAGTCTTATTTCTTTTCGACCGTAATCGGCAAGAGAAATATCCTTTACTTTATATTGAACGTATTCCTGTGATTTCGTTGCTGACATATTTGAAATTATATAGTTTCTAGGAAAATTTTGTCAAATTTAGGTATAAGTGAACACAAATGAAAATTAGTCATTTCTAATTAGCCTAATTTGTTTTAGCTCATAACGAATATGTTTTCCATTTTGTTTAAGCATTTCCAAATGGCCAAAATTCCCCACTCCGGTAATTTTACCTGAAAAAATCTCTCCATCATCATAGGTAGCCCACTTATCAAACAAATAAAGGCTGTTTTGATAGGTTTCTTTAATGGATTTAAATGATTCGGTTTTCAAATGAAGGTACCATTTTTCAATATTCTTTAAAATTTCGCTCAGGACTTTATTCAAATCCAAATCAGTTCCTAAAATGCCTTTTAATGAGATGGCTCCTTTCGTCTTAAATGCTGTCTGATTGACATTGATACCTAAACCAATAATAGAGTAGTCCAGATATTGACTTTTTAAACGATTTTCAAGCAACATCCCTCCCAGCTTTTTGCCTTGATAATAAAAATCATTCGGCCATTTCACTGCTACGTCATTTACATATCGATTGAGGCCTTGCTTAACCCCAATGGCAATGGCCATGTTCAAGATAAATTGATCATTGATAGATAAAAAGGAAGGAAATAAGACCAAGGAGAAAGTCAGGTTTAGCCCTGGCAATGATTCCCACTGGCTCCCTCTTTGCCCTTTGCCCCTACTTTGATTGTGTGCAATGACAACTGCGCCATCATTAATAAGTCCTGACCGAACCATCGAAAGCGCAACGTCGTTGGTAGAGTGACAGTCTGTCAGGTTTATAATTTCTTTTCCTAAAAAAACAGTATTGGCAAGGATTTTATGCATCTATTATTAGTTATTTCACCCCATAATCTGGATATTTAATGTTTCATCTCAAGTTATGGATAACAAAGTAAATAAATTTAAATTACACGATAAATAAATATATGACGGCAGAAGAGCTGTGCAAGGTTATTGTAAAAGGAATGGAAGATAAAAAAGCTTCTAACATCGTATTGATGGACTTGAGAGATATCTTTAGCACGATGACTGATTTTTTTGTGATTTGTTCAGCCACATCCGACACACAGGTTGATGGTATTTCCAACGCAATCGAAGAAGAGGTTTATAAAACGAATAAGGAAAGACCATGGATGAGTGAGGGAAAAAACACGCGCCAATGGGTCCTACTTGACTATGCAAATGTTGTTGTTCATATTTTCTTAAAAGACACGCGGGAGTTTTACCAATTGGAGGAACTTTGGGGGGATGCTAAGATTACCAAAATCAGTTCGTAATAATACTTTAGGTAGAAACTTTCTTTTATCTAATTCGTTTTAAAAAAATTCAAGCATTATAAAATACCGACATGAGTAATAATAAATCTAAAAAATTTGTTCCAAAACCTCCCCAAAAGCCGAATTTTCAACTTTGGTTGATCATAACCGCGGTCATTGTCCTTATTGGCGTCACCTGGTTTAATCAAAACACGGCCACTGTTGAAATTACCATGAAGCGTTTTGAGGACATGGTTTTAAGCAATGACGTAAAGAAAGTAACTGTCATATTTAATCAAAATTATGTTGAAGTCACTCTAAAAGAGGAGGCACTCGAAAACCAAAGGTATAAAGATGAACTGGAGAGTCAGAACAGGTTTTCAAATCCTACGGGACCACATTATAAAATTAAGATCGCCTCTGTTGATAATTTTATAGAAAATTATTCACAGCTGGAAGAAAAATTACCTGAAGAGCAAAGAATAGGTTATTCAGCTAAAGAAGAAGAGAGCTGGGGCAACTGGATTTCAAGTTTCGGCTTCTTGATTTTAATTTTCTTCCTTTTTTGGATGATGATGCGAAGGATGTCCGGACCAAGTGGACCGGGAGGACAAATCTTTAATGTAGGCAAGTCAAAAGCCCAATTGTTTGATGCTGAAAACAAAGTTAAAATCACGTTTGACAATGTGGCAGGTTTAGACGAAGCAAAAGAAGAGGTTGAAGAAATTGTAGAATTTTTAAAAACCCCTGCCAAGTTCACCAAACTGGGGGGTAAAATACCAAAAGGAGCTTTACTAATAGGCCCTCCGGGTACAGGTAAAACTTTACTTGCCAAAGCAGTGGCTGGGGAAGCAGGTGTTCCTTTCTTTACACTTTCCGGATCCGACTTCGTGGAGATGTTTGTAGGGGTAGGTGCTGCGAGGGTTCGTGACCTATTCAAACAAGCCAAAGAAAAAGCGCCTTGTATTATATTTATTGATGAAATAGATGCCATAGGCAGATCCAGAGGAAAAGGACAGATGCCCGGATCCAATGACGAGAGAGAAAACACCCTTAACTCCCTATTGGTAGAAATGGATGGGTTCGGAACGGATTCAGGAGTAATTGTCCTTGCAGCAACCA
This sequence comes from uncultured Cyclobacterium sp., assembly GCF_963976465.1. Classification (NCBI taxonomy): domain Bacteria; kingdom Pseudomonadati; phylum Bacteroidota; class Cytophagia; order Cytophagales; family Cyclobacteriaceae; genus Cyclobacterium; species uncultured Cyclobacterium sp. The sequence continues at coordinate 4,104 of NZ_CAXBOC010000120.1, forward strand.
ACCGCCCGGATGTACTCGACAGCGCATTGCTAAGAGCAGGCCGTTTTGATCGCCAGATAAGCATTGACAAGCCCGATATTGTTGGTAGAGAAGCTATCTTTAAGGTTCACTTAGAGCCCATCAAAACTTCAGATGATATAGAGCCGAAAAAACTAGCTGCCCAAACCCCGGGATTTGCAGGTGCAGAAATTGCCAATGTTTGTAATGAAGCTGCTTTAATAGCGGCGAGAAGAAACAAAAACGCGGTGGACATGCAAGATTTCCAAGATGCAGTGGACCGGGTAATTGGTGGTTTGGAAAAGAAAAATAAAATCATCTCTCCTGAGGAGAAAAAAATAGTTGCCTACCACGAGGCAGGACATGCTGTAGCCGGTTGGTTCTTAGAACATGCCGATCCATTGGTTAAAGTAAGTATTGTCCCTAGAGGAATTGCTGCTTTGGGCTATGCTCAGTACCTTCCAAAAGAACAATTCCTTTACCAAACCGAACAGCTTATCGACGAAATGTGTATGGCATTGGGAGGAAGAGCTGCTGAAGAAATTATCTTCGGTAAAATCTCTACAGGAGCATTAAGTGATCTTGAGAGAATCACCAAAATGGCTTATTCCATTGTCTCTGTGTATGGAATGAATGATAAAATAGGTAATGTTTCTTTCTATGACAGCAAAGGTGGTGAATACAAGTTTGACAAACCTTACTCTGACAATACGGCTCAGACCATAGATGAAGAAGTGCGCAAACTTATTGAGTTTGCTTATTCCAGGACCCTTGACCTTTTAAGGGAGAGGAAAAATGAATTGGTTAAAATAGCCAAGGAGCTTTTGGAGAAGGAAATATTATTCCAAGCAGACTTGGAGGAGCTTATTGGTAAGCGGCCTTTTGACAAGGAAACAACTTACGAAAAGTTTACCAAGTTAAAAACCGATGACAAAGCCATCGAAGCACCAAAGAACGATGGAACAGATACGGATGATAAAAAAGAAGATGTAGTGGAAAACAAAGACTAAGGTCTAAGTCAAACGATACAGTCACAATAATTAAAGGAGGGGAAACCCTCCTTTTTTGATATATTGGTGGTCTATAAGCTATTTTTATAAATAAACAGTAATTTTGTAAGCAAAACAGATCGTTTCCAAAGCATGCCGCCATCTCAAATTGCTACAAATAGCAACAATTCTATGAACATCACATTACAGCAATCTCAAAAGGTCTATTTTGTTTCAGACTTTCACCTTGGAACTCCGGATGACATTAGCAGTAGACAAAGAGAAGATAAAATAGTTAAGTGGCTAAGCGAAATTGAAGCAGATGCTGCTGCAATTTTTTTTGTAGGGGATATATTCGATTTTTGGTTTGAATACGAAAAAGTAATACCTAAAGGATTTTTTAGATTCTTCGCCAAGATCACCATGATGAGAAGCAAGGGAATACCTATGTTTTTTTTCACGGGTAATCACGATTTATGGATGAAGGATTACTTTTCCGAAGAATTGGGAATACCCGTATTTCACCACCCTCAAGAGATTGAAATAAATCACAAACGTTTCCTCGTTGGACATGGTGATGGCTTGGGGCCGGGAGATAGAAAATACAAATTGCTCAAAAAGTTTTTTACCAGCAGCTTATGTAAATGGCTGTTCAAATGGCTACACCCGGATATTGGAATCGCAATAGCTCAAGCCTGGTCCAAAAACAGTCGCCTCTCGAACGAGTTGAAGAAGGAAGATGAATTTAAAGGTAAAGAACAGGAATGGCTTTTTCAATACAGCAGAGATATTGAAAACAAAATTCATTTTGATTATTATATATTTGGCCACAGACACTTACCTTTAAATTTACCTATCAATGACACTTCAGTGTATTTCAATCTGGGAGAATGGGTGAATCAATGTTATTACGGTGAATTTGACGGAATAAGCTTTCAACTTAAGCAGTACAATGGCTATGCAATTAAGGCTAATTAAGACGTTTTCAGCGAGCCTATTGTTGCTTTGTATGGGAGGAAATGTTTATGGACAAAACGATGACCTTAACCAATTATGGGAGCTTTCCCTATCGGGAATAGATAAGCTGGCCACCAATAACAGAGGCGATATCTTTGTGACAGATAATCAAGGTTATCTTTTTCAGTACGATTCAAAAGGAAGTTTAATCAATCAATTGGCTACATCATTAAGTGCACCCGTCACAAATTTGGATGCCTACAATACTGTAAATGTTTTTCTCTTTAGCTCAGCTCTGCAACGATTTGAGTTTTTGGACAGGTTTCTAAACCCGATTAGTAAACTTTCCATCGATGCGTCAATTTCCTCAGGTTGGGTAAGTCAAGCCTGCCCCGGCAACAACAATAGCCTGTGGCTGTACGATGAGTCAGCTCTTAATTTAATTAAGTTTAGCCTTATCAACAATGAGCTTTTGCAAGCTCAGGCCTTGAATACGCTGATTCAACAGAATGACCTGAAAGTGATCTTGCTAACTGAAAGAAATAATATGTTGTTTCTTCAAATTGCTGAAGATGGGTTGTATATTTTTGACAATCAAGCCAATTTTATAGAGAAAATCTCTCTTACCACAGAAAACAGGTCGGTAGTAGAAGGAGATTATGTTTATGTGATTCAAGATGACCAATTGATCAAGATCAATTACTTGACCAAAAAATCCCAATCATTTGCTATTCCTAAAAATAAAAACTTTAAAAAAATAAGCCTTTCTTCCTTACAGCTGTGTTTGGCCAACGAAAAGATCCTGGCTGTTTATAAACGCCCTGAAAATTTCTAATAAAACACCATACAACCATTTACATAAAACAGAGTAATATTTATTGCTTTAGGGCCAATAATTCGTTTATTAGTTATAATTTTGTTAAATTATATTAATTAAAGTTGAATTTTTAAAATTATTCGGATCGATCTTTGCTATTTGCACATTAATGAATGTAGAAAAATACACCTTAAAATTTACAGTATCTGTACTCCTTTTTTTAGCACTTTTCCAATTGGGGAGATTTTCTGCAGAGGCTCAGAACGTTAGCAGGACCTTTGAAACAGAAATTTCATTTCCAAAGGATTTAAACACCCCTACGGTAAACTTTAATTTGCAATCATTGGGAAATAAAAAGTTTAAACTTATCCTAGATAAACCGAATACCCAGTCAACGGAAGTGAAAATCTTTGATATCTTAGGTAACCTTATTTTGCAAGACCAGCTTTTACCTGATGAAGGCCTTCAAAAAAACTATGACTTCACCCATCTAAACAGCAAAATATTTGTTGTGGAAGTTGGCAATGCCAAATACAACAAAACAAAAAGTATTTATGCCAACCCTCCTGGCACAATTGATAAACAAACCAAAACAAAGGAATAAAAAAAAGGACTTGAATAACAAGTCCTTTTTTTATTGTTAGATTATATGATCCAAATTTAGATTACTTCAACAAGTTGGATATCAAATACCAAATCTTCTCCTGCAAGAGGATGGTTGGCATCAAGTGTGATTTTAGCTTCGTCTACATGTACCACTTTTACCGGAGTGGGCTGTCCTTGTTGGTTTTGAATGGATAGGTCCATTCCAACCTCAGGTTTAATTTCTGCAGGCACCTGATCCAAAGGTACGTCTAACATCATGTCCTCTCTTTTCTGACCATAAGCTTCGTCAGTTGGAATTGTTACACTTTTATCGTCGCCTACCTTCATGCCTTCTACGGCCACGTCAAATCCTTTTATCATTTTGCCATCTCCCAAAACGAACTCAAGAGGCTCTCTGTCTTTAGAAGAATCGAATATTGTTCCGTCTTTAAGTTTTCCTGTGTAGTGTACCTTTACGGTATTTCCTTTAGTTGCTACAGACATAATTTATGTTTTTTTTGTTTGATGCACAAAGGTAACAGAAATATCAGGCTATTAAAAAATTAGAACTCACGAATGTCATTGTGTTCAAATTCGAAAAGAATTTGTTCACTTTCGAACATTTTTTTCTACCAATACACACAATTTTTCTTATTTTGGGGTATTAAAGCTTGGCATAATTTCAGCAGTTAAAAATCAAAAACAATGGAGGAGAAAAATTTAGGTAAAATTTTAATAGTAGATGACAATGAAGACCTGCTTTTTGCAGCCAAAATGTTATTGAAAAAACATGCCAAAGAAGTAAACATTGAAAAAGACCCAAGAAGAATTCCTTTTTTGATCAACAATAACACTTACGATGTCATTCTTCTCGACATGAATTTTACGGAGGACACCACCTCCGGTAAGGAAGGGTTTCATTGGCTTAAAAAAATAAAAGAAATCGATCCCAAGGCTGTGGTAATCCTGATAACCGCTTTTGGAGACGTGGAAATGGCGGTGCAAGCACTTAAAGAAGGAGCCACAGATTTCATCCTAAAGCCATGGCAAAATGAGAAATTGCTAGCTACCTTATCAGCCGCCATCAAATTAAAAGAAAGTTACAATCAAGTGGACAAGCTTTCAAGTCGTCAGAAGCAACTTCAAGCAGACTTGAAAAAACCGTTTTCGGAAATTATTGGCCGCAGTGCTTCCATGAAAAATGTATTCTCTATAATTGAAAAAGTGGCAAAAACAGATGCCAACGTTTTGATCTTGGGTGAAAATGGAACAGGAAAGGAATTGATTGCGCGTGCCATTCATGACCAATCTGAGAGAAATGATGAGATTTTTGTTGGGGTAGACATGGGGGCTATTACAGAAAGCTTGTTTGAAAGCGAATTATTTGGACACAAAAAAGGGGCTTATACAGATGCAAAAGAAGACCGTGCAGGGCGATTTGAGGTGGCAGACAATGGCACCTTATTCTTGGACGAAATAGGTAACCTCAGCATGCCCTTACAATCCAAACTATTAACAGCCCTTCAAAAAAGGGAGGTTACAAGAATTGGTTCCAACAAATCGTTGCCCATAGATATTCGACTGATATGTGCGACCAATATGCCCATTCACAATATGATTATGGAAAGCACTTTCCGTCAAGACCTATTGTATAGGATTAATACGGTGGAAATTTTTCTTCCGCCACTCAGAGACCGACAGGATGATATCCCTATATTGGCTGAACATTTTCTTAAAGTCTATGCAAGCAAATACAGAAAAGAATTTAAAGGTCTGAAACATAGCGCACATCAATTGCTGCAAAGGTACAGTTGGCCGGGAAATATCAGAGAACTTCAGCATGCCATAGAAAGGGCCATAATCATGGCCGAAGGAGAGGAACTAGACAGTCGGGATTTCTTTTTTCTATCAGCAAAACCTGCTAACGAAAAAATAAGTACCAACACCTTAAATCTCGATGAAGTGGAAAAAAACATGATCCAAAAGGCAATCGACAAAAACAGTGGTAATATTTCTAAAGCAGCGAAAGAATTGGGGTTGACCAGGGCTTCCCTATACAGAAGGTTAGAAAAATATGGATTATAAAATAGGTTTACTGGGAAGGGTCTTTGTGCTTGCATTAAGTCTTTTCTTTCTGGCATATATCATCGGCAATGATGCAGGAGTATTTGCCATCTCATTATTTATCATTCTTACTTTTGTTCAATTGATACTGCTTATCCGCTATGCAGAAAGCAGTTTCAAAAAAGTCAGACAGTTTCTGGACAATATCAAGCAAAACAATTATGCTACAGTATATCCGGTGAAGTTTGATGGCACAGAAACAGATGACCTCCATATTGAGTTCAACGCCATCCTGGCAAAACTCAAAGAAGACCAACTGGAAAAAGAAGCCAACTTTCAATATTTCAGAACAGTATTTCAGCACCTCAGCATCGGACTAATCACCTTTGAGGCGGATGGAAGTGTACAGATACTCAATACGGCTGCCAAGCGGATGCTCAACATTGATAAACTCAATCACATTCGAGAGATTTCAGGTATCAATAAGGAATTGTATCAAGCTATAGACCAACTACGGACAGGAGGAAGTGAACTTATAAAAATCGCCCATCCAGATGGAATCATGCAATTGTCCGTTTATGCCATAGAACTGGTATTGAGGGATACGAAGTTTAAATTGGTTTCCTTACAGAATATTCAAAGTGAGCTAGAGGAAAAAGAAATGGAAGCCTGGCAAAACCTTATCCGGGTACTTACCCATGAAATCATGAATTCAATTGCCCCCATTTCCTCTTTAGCAGCCACCATAAGCACTGATTTAAAAGACAAGATCAAAAATAAAGGACAGGTAGAACAGGATGATTTACAAGATTATCAAATGGGCATTTCCACGATAGAGAAAAGAAGTGAAGGCTTGATCAATTTTGTTAGCGATTTTAGAAGTCTGGCTCATGTGCCTTTGCCAAAATTTACAGCTATAAAATTAAAAGAACTTTTTGACAGGCTAGACATCTTGTTTCAAAACCAAAATGAAGAAAAATCCATCCAGTTTAATAAAGAAATTCATCCCAACGACCTGCTTTTATTTGCTGATTGTTCCTTAATTGAACAGGTATTGATCAATCTGGTTCAGAATGCCATCCATGCAGTGGAAGAAACACCAAGCAAGAAAATAACCTTGCGGGCTTTCATTGATGACAATGGAAAGATAATCATTGAACTGGAAGATTCCGGAAAAGGAATCGAAGAAGAGGCATTGAATAAAATCTTTATTCCTTTTTTCACTACCAAGCAAAAAGGCTCGGGTATTGGGCTAAGCCTTTCTAAACAAATCATGCGTCGGCACAAAGGCAACCTTCAAGTTAAATCAAAAGTGGGTGAAGGAACTGTTTTTAAATTAATTTTCAATGCATAATTCTTCTTTGTAGCACAAACACTACTTTTCTCTTTGGTATAATTCGGTTTTTAACAATTCCTTCATATAGACAGAGGATCCTCCCTCCAAATTAGCATTTAAATAATAAGGGCTTCATTACCAGTTTATTTGGCATGATTAAATTGCTTCCAAAATAAAATCATTTTGGAGACAAATTTTAAAACGATTATTCTATCTGACATCCACCTTGGAACCAAAGGTTCCAAAGCCAAAGAAGTGGTCAGGTTTTTAAAGCAGCACGAATGTGAAAACTTGATCCTAAATGGAGATATTATCGATGGATGGCAACTAAAAAAGTCAGGCAGCTGGAAGAGAAAGCACACCAGGGTATTCAATAGAATCTTGAAAATGATAGATTCAAATAAAACCAAGGTCTATTATCTCCGTGGCAATCATGACGATTTTTTAGATCAGGTCCTTCCCCTTGAAATCGGTCGGCTTTCTATTCTGAAAGACATGATTTATGAGAGCAATGGCAGAAGGTATTTCATCACACATGGGGATGTCTTTGACAATATCACCACCAACCTTCGCTGGATAGCTTATTTGGGAGATATAGGTTACACCTTTTTGCTGTGGCTCAATACTCAAGTTAACCTATATCGTCGCAAAAAAGGCTTGCCATACTTTTCCCTTTCCCAATATGTAAAATCCAAAGTTAAATCGGCTGTTACTTATATAGATGACTTTGAAAAAGAGCTATGTAAAATTGCCAAATCAAAGAATTGTGATGGGATAATCTGTGGCCATATTCATAAGGCAGAAATTAGAAATATTGATGGCATTGACTATTATAACTCCGGAGATTGGGTGGAATCTCTTAGTGCCCTGGCTGAGGATCACGAAGGGAATTGGCAACTGATTTACTACAATGAACTGGATTTTAGCCAAACCGATAAAAACAAGGTGGTTAAGATGAAGGACATTACAATCAATCAGGCCAAGAACTTTTATTAAAAGCGAAAAATGAAATTTTTATTTATCGTTCAGGGTGAAGGAAGGGGGCACATGACCCAAGCTCAGGTGCTTAAAGGGATTTTAGAAAAGCAGGGACACAGCATAGAAGCAGTGATTTTAGGAACTAGTCAAAGAAGGAAAGTGCCCACCTATTTTT
>NZ_CAXBOC010000121.1:0-11983 GCF_963976465.1 uncultured Cyclobacterium sp.
TGACCGGTAAGTAAGGTAACCCTGGTGGGGGTGCATTGAGGCATGGAATAGACATTATGGAAGGTCATGCCACTAGCTGCGAGTGCATCAATATTGGGTGTAGAAATATTTTCAGCTCCATAATGACTGACCCATTCTTTACCCAAATCGTCCACCATAATAAAAATGATATTGGGTTGAGAGGGGGTAACAGTAGTAGTGCGGTTGTTGTTACAACCCATCAGGGAAAGAAGTAGTCCAAATAGAATTAGATTTTTCATAGGGATGTATTTCCGGGCCTATTGGCCTATTAATGAAGATGCCAGATGGGTAAATCTCAATAAGCTTAACCTTTTTTACCGGAGATAAAATAATCCAGTTTTTGATTGGTGGATTTTTGAATTTTCTTTTTCATAAAAGGTGTCCATCCAATCAAGTAGCCAACAGTTCCCATGGCTTGTTTACTCCATTCCCATAAGTTAAAAGTATCGATATGTTCGATGATTTTACCCTCCTTAAACTTAAATTCAGCACTAACATTATTGATTACTTTTCGTTTTTTTTCACCAAAGTGATATTCAGCCACCCAGTTTACTTTTCCTTTTTTTTCAGACACACGCGCAATATCAAAACTGATTTTGAGGTCTTCTTTTTTTGGAGTGAGTAACATTTCCCACATCTTAAATGCTCGATCTCCCTTTAAAGAACCGAAGACAGGGTCTTTGAATAGGATGTCCTTATGGTAACATTCTCCCATTGCTTTACTGTCTCCTTTTATAAAAGAAGTGTAAAATTTATTCATTAGTGCTTTGTTGTCCATGCTTGTTTGTTACCCTGAAGGATTTTGGTGGAAACTGAATTCCCAAATATTTACTAAAGAAAATAGTTAAGCTTCTGAATCGAATTTATCAATTTGTTTTTTTATCTCTTTATCAAATAGCAACTATCTTTCGAGAAATAATAGAAAAAAGGTTTTTAGGTTAATTTTAGACTGGGAGCTAATTATCCTTTGAGTTTTTTCTTCCTCCTTCTTTTGGTCCATTTTTCCAATTCAACAAACCAAAAAACGATACTTGAAAGCGCCAAGCAAATGGCTAACTCTGAGAATGTAAGTGCTTGGGTGTTGAAAATATTTTGTAGGAAAGGTAAATATACTACTGCCAGCTGTAACCCAATTGTAATCAAAACGGCCATGATTAAATGCCTATTACCAAAAATGCCCATGGTGAAAAGGGACTTAATTTCACTACGAATTGCCAAGGCATGTCCCATTTGTGAAATGCTAATTACAGTAAAAACCATCGTTGCCCATTTTGAATTTTCATTGTGGATGGCCCAAGCCTGAATACCAAGGCATACAGCCCCCATTAGTAGCCCAACCCAAAGAACATGGATCCCTATTCCTCCTGAAAAGATGCTTTCATCCGCCTTTCTAGGAGGTCTTTTTAGAATGTCATCTTCTGCCGGCTCGGAGGCAAAAGCCAATGCCGGAAGTCCATCAGAGACTAAATTAACCCATAAAATCTGAATGGGGATCAAAGGAATGGGCAAACCAAAAAGAGGAGCTAAAAATATTGTCCAGATCTCTCCGCTATTTCCTGTTAGGATGTACTTTACAAACTTCCGGATGTTGTCAAAAATACGACGACCTTCACGGACGGCATGGATGATAGTAGCAAAATTATCATCCAAGAGAATCATATCTGCAGCTTCTTTTGAGACATCTGTGCCGGTGATGCCCATGGCGATACCTATGTCTGCACGTTTTAGTGCAGGGGCATCATTTACCCCGTCCCCGGTTACGGCCACGAAATGATCCCTGCTTTGCAAGGCTTTTACGATTTTTAGTTTTTGTTCAGGAGATACCCGGGCAAAAACCTTGATGGATTCAAGATTGTCTTCAAATTCTTGTTCTGAAAGTTTCGAAAGCGCGGTGCCGGTGATAATTTTGTCGGATGGATCCTGTAAAATCCCTGTAGTTTTGGCTATGGCCTTTGCCGTGACCGGATGATCACCTGTAAGCATAACAAGCCTAATTCCTGCGGCATGGCAGTTGGCAATCGCCTCAATGGCCTCTTTTCGAGGTGGGTCAATCATGCCTGCCAAGCCAATAAATTGCATATTGCTTTCAAATTTATCTACTGATTTCTCTTCCGGCAATTTCTCTATTACCTTGACAGCATAGGCCAAAACCCGTTTGCCCTGCTCAGCAAAATTTTTGGTGACAGTATTGATTTCATCTCTGTTTTCAGTTTTGCTTATCTCCAGAAGTTTTTCTACAGCCCCTTTCGTAACCACGATCCATTTTCCATTCATTGGGTAGACCGTGGTCATTTTTTTTCTTTCAGAATCGAACGGGAATTCATAAACACGTTTAAATTCATTTTGCCAAGATGGGTTGTAGCCCTTGTTGTTTCGGGTATACTCCACCAAGGCTACTTCTGTGGGATCTCCCTTGAGTTGGTTTTGCTCTGCGGTAATCACATCGTGATTAAGCTCCATCGCTAAAAGCATTGTTTGGTCAGCCTCCAGGTTTTCGATGCCCTGGATTTCCGGGGAAATCCAGCAATCGGATACCGTCATTTTATTCTGGGTAATGGTTCCTGTTTTGTCCGTACAGATATAACTAACCGAACCCAAGGTTTCTGCTGCAGGCAACTTTCTGATCAAGGCATTTTTCCGTACCATGCGCTTTGCTCCTAAAGCCAAAGCAATGGTAATAACTGCCGGCAAAGCTTCAGGAATGGCTGCTACGGCTACTGAAATGGCAGTGAGTAGCATTTGCACAGGCTCTTCTCCACGTAACCAGCCGGCAATAAATAGGGCAATGCATATACCAATAACGGCGAAAGATAATTTTTTGGCAAAATTGGCCAACCGCTTTTGCAAGGGTGTCTTGACTTTGTCTTCTTGTAGGAGTTGAGCAATTCGGCCTATCTCGGTGTTCATTCCGGTGGCCACCACCACACCTTCTCCTCTACCGTTGGTAATGACGGTGCTTTTATATGCCATATTTACCCTATCCCCTAAAGAGGTGTTTTCTAGGGTAATTTTTTTCGGGGATTTGTTAACGGCATGAGATTCTCCTGTGAGAGAAGCCTCCTCAATCTTCAAAGCATGTGATGCTGTGAGCCTTAGGTCTGCCGGTACAAGCATGCCCGCCTCAAGGATTATAATGTCTCCAGGAATAACTTCTGTAGCAGCCACCTGAATAGTGTGCCCGGCTCTTCGAATAGTGGCATGCAAGGAGGACATTTTATTCAATGCTTCCATGGCTTTTTCTGCTCGATATTCTTGCACAAAGCCGATAAGGGCATTCAGTAAAACGATGATTAAAATAACAATGGTGTCCTTGCTGTCTCCTACAAAATAGGAAATGGCTGCGGCCAAAAATAAAATAAAGATCATTACATCTTTAAATTGATGCAATATCACGCCGAAAACAGAAATCTTCTTTTTTTGTACCAGTTCGTTTTTCCCATATTTTAACTGCCTCTTTTCTACTTCTGAGCGGTCCAAGCCATCCTTGGAAGTATTTAACTTTTGGTAGATTTCTGAAGTTGACAAATTGTGGTAATTCATCTTCGAGTTTTTCATTAAGAGATCAGATAGTAATGCTGGTTTAGGATGGGTTTATTTGCGCAGGATAATAATTAGAAATTGTCAGTCATCCAATAGGGCCATTGCCATGATTTACATGCTAAACGCGCTTAAGTTCGGAATGATTCTCTCTTTAGCTTTCAATATAATTTAAAAAAATAACCATTGCAAAAGTATGGGGAGCTGAATACCATCCTGAAGCTTACCATTAGTTATTAATTGTAAATCAAGGGTTAAAGGTTGTTTTTGGTCAATCCTTAAACTGATTTTCCTCATAGAAATCCTTTTAGATAAAAAGTTTGTATGGAGCCAGAACTTATAAATATCTTGGATTGAGAACTGAAGACCAAAATTCAATAGATGGGCCTTTGGCAACTGATTTGCAGGATTATTTTGCAAAGCTTGCTTTTCCAAAAGCAGAAGGAATATGAAAGTCGGGGCTGGATTTACGAGGTTTTATCCATGAATACCAGCTGACTTCTTTGGTTTTACTGTTTTTAAAATCTGCCCGGAAAACCCCAAGGTAAAAGGACCTGCCAATTCCTAAGTTCTCTAGTTCGCCTAAAGAAATTCTGCCTTCCACCACATAACCTTTATCTGTCGTTTTTGTGGATACTTCAATGCTTTCGAAATCCCATTGGTCATTGAATTTACGATAATGCTCTGCTGAATAATCGAGAATGTTACCCTTGGGATCCATCTCCACGCAGTAATACTTGGTCAAACTGCTGTCACTTGCAAAAAACAGTTCAACCCGATCACCACCGGCAACAGACAATTCTTTTTCAAAGGGGTGTGTGACCAATGAATGGTCTTCTACCTGAAAAATAAAGTTAAAATAGTTTTTGGAAACAAAAGCCCTAAACTTTGTCTGATCGGGACTATCATCTTCCCAAGGAGCAATCAGATTATTTAAAGTTACGGCTTGAACCCATTCTTCTTCCTCAGGAGCTGCGTCCATAGTGATCTCCTGTCCAGTAAAAGGGATGGATAAACTTGTATGCGCAGATTTGGCACAGGAGGCCAAGATTAATGCCACTGAAATCGAAACAATATATCTGTAGAACATATGAGAGAAATTTTAATCTGAATATATTTGATTGATCAAAAAACTATTTGGATTTTGGATCGACCATTTCTAATGAGTAATTGAGCTTGGATTGAATGGGCTTTTCTTCTTGATCCAGCAAGATTAATTTACCGCTTTTTTCTTGCTGAAAGCTTTTAAAAGGTAGATTATTGTCATCCAAAAGCCTTATTGCCATGGCGCCCGGGTTGTCCTCCAGACCATAGATTACTTCATATAGACCTGTGGTTTTGTAGTTTCTGTCACCATCTTTGGTCTCTAGGTAGGTTTCTGATAGTTCAAAAGATCGTTCTATTTTTTCCGGACTGTTTTCAAGTTTCAACTCCGTCTTAATGCCGGCGCAATCTGCACAGGGGAGCATTCCTGAGTAATTAATCCAGGTGGACCCGGTGCTTTCAAGAACAATTTCTTTGGTGTCACTATCAGTTGGGGCCCCATCGTATTTCTTCTCTTCGGAAGGGCTGTCGCAGGCAAAAGTAAAAAGGGCGAGGATAAAAATAACTTGGTTTTTCATGGGACTATATTTTGTCGATCCAGTAGGGTAAATTTTTAATTATATCTTTAGTCATTTCAGGAAGGTCATATTCCTGTTGCCAATTCCAGTCATTTCTGGCATATTGATCATCAATAGTTTGTGGCCAATTAGAAGCTATTTCTTGCCGGTAATCCGGCTGATATTTTATTTTAAATTCGGGAAAATGCTTTTTCAACTCCAGGAATATTTCTTCCGGAGTGAAGCTCATTGCAGTCAGGTTGTAACTAGACCGAACTGTGATATTATCACTGGGGGCTTGCATTAAATCTATGGTGGCCTTAGTGGCATCGGGCATATACATCATTGGTAAACGCGTCTCTTTTTCTAAAAAAGACCGGAAAACTTGTCCGGCCAAGGCTTTATGAAAGATATCTACGGCATAATCAGTGGTGCCGCCTCCGGGTTTTGCCTTGTATCCGATAAGCCCGGGAAACCTTAGGCTTCGCACATCCACATTGTGGTGGCTGTAATAATAATCACACCATCTTTCACCTGCCATTTTTGAAATCCCATACACGGTATTTGCTGTTTGAACGGCATCTTGAGCTGTATTTATTTTGGGGCTTTCTTTACCAAATACGGCAATAGATGAAGGCCAAAAAACCCTATCTAATTTTAGCTCTTTGGCCAAGTCCAATAATATCAATAAGCTGTCAATGTTCAATTTCCAGGCCAAAAGTGGTTTTTGTTCGGCGGTAGCGGATAAAATAGCGGCAAGGTGATAGACCTGAGTTATTTTTTCATTGATGATGGCATTTCTTAGACTGTTTTTGTCCATAACATCCAGCACCATGAATTGGCAAAATGAAAATTTTGCGGATGAATTTTGATTAATATCGGAAGCAATGATGGCCTCAGATCCATGGATTTCACAAAGTTTCTGTGTCAATTCAGTTCCCAGTTGGCCTGCAGCCCCTGTTACCAGTATTTTATTCATAGGGTTTATTTTGATTTGCTATGTCTCAATTGCCAATTTCAGAATTTTATTACAATAATGACACATTATTAGCTAAAAATCGTAAGTTTAAGTATAATTTAAACCCACTACCTAATTGCCTCATTAAACCCATTTTGGCGTATGTTTGACACTTTAAGAGATAAACTTCAAAAAGACCTGAATAACCTAAAAAATGAAGGGTTATACAAAAGTGAAAGGATCATTAAGTCTCCACAAGGGGCAAAGATTACCTTAGAAGACGGGAGTGAAGTATTGAATTTTTGTGCCAATAATTACCTTGGACTTTCTAGTCATCCCAAGGTGATCGAAGCAGCCAAGGCTGCCATTGATAGTCATGGTTATGGAATGTCTTCTGTCCGATTCATTTGTGGCACGCAGGATATCCATAAAATGTTGGAAGATAAGATCTCAAAATTTTTAGGCACAGAAGATACCATTCTGTATGCTGCTGCTTTTGATGCGAATGGGGGAGTGTTTGAACCAATTTTGGGAGCTGAAGATGCGATTATTTCAGATGCTTTAAATCATGCATCCATTATAGATGGGGTGAGATTGTGTAAAGCCATGCGCTTTAGGTACAAACACAACGACATGGAGGATCTGGAAGAGCAACTCAAAGCGGCTGATCTTAAAGGAGCCAAGCATAAAATAATCGTAACAGATGGCGCTTTTTCAATGGATGGGACAATCGCTCAGCTGGATAAAATTGTTGAACTTGCAGAGAAATACAAAGCCTTGGTAATGTCTGATGAGTGTCATTCAACTGGTTTTATTGGGCAATCTGGTAGAGGGGTACATGAACTTAAGGGAGTAATGGGCAAGGTAGACATCATTACAGGAACCTTGGGTAAGGCTTTGGGCGGAGCCTCGGGAGGTTTTACCTCAGGTAGAAAAGAAATAATTGCAACCCTACGTCAAAAATCCAGACCTTATTTATTTTCCAATACCTTGGCACCTGCCATTACTGGTGCTTCTATAGCTATTTTTGATTTATTATCAGAAACCACCGCTTTAAGGGATAAGCTGGAAGAAAATACGATGTATTTTAGGGAGGGAATTCAAAAGGTTGGGTTTGCTATCAAAGAAGGGACACATCCGATTGTCCCCATTATGCTATACGATGCGCCAATGGCTCAGAAAATGGCCAGTGAATTGCTGGATAAGGGTATTTATGTCATTGGTTTTTATTATCCTGTAGTGCCAAAGGGACAAGCAAGAATCAGGGTGCAGTTGTCAGCCGCTCATGAGATAGCGGATCTTGACCGGGCTATTGAAGCATTTAGTGAGGTAGGGAAATCTCTGGGAGTTATTGAATAAAAAAAGTTTAAAGTTCAGAGATGCGTTTCAATTCAGCCATTTTTTCCGATTTTGTCAAGGGTTCAAACTTATCGTCAATTTCCTCTCCGGTTAAGTAATTGTTGATCATTTCCCTAACTTCCTGGAAAGAGAGGTTGTGCAAGATTTTTCCGTTTTTTGCCAATGAGACTTGTCCGGTTTCTTCGGAGACGATAAGGATCAATGAATCTGTGGCTTCGGACATACCTATAGCTGCCTATGGCGAAGTCCAAATTGCGCAGGTACTTCTCTTTCTGTAACCGGGAGAATACACCTCGCCGCTTTTACCCTACCGTTAAAAATTATTACACCACCATCGTGAAGGGGGCTGTATTTGTTGAAAATAGAGACCAATAAGCGCTTTGAAACTACTGCATCAATTAAATCGCCGCTTTCTGCATAAAATTTCATTTCTGAATTTTTTGAAAGCACAATTAAGGCTCCGGTACTACTTCCAGATAAAGTTTTGGAAGCTTCAATAATTGGAGTAACATTGAATGCCTGGCTTTCTCTTTTCCGCCAGAATAATAATTCTTGCCATAAATTTTCATTAGAAAATATGGAAGATTTACCCACAATGAGGAGAAATTTCCTGATTTCCTGCTGGAACAAAATGATTGCGGCCAATACACCGACTCCCATAAATTGGCCTAAAATAATGGTAAGGAGCTCCATTTGAGCGGCACTTACAACCAAATAAATCAGATAAATGGAAAGAAAGCCTAAAAAAATCTTAATGGCCACACTTCCCCTCATCAATTTATAAACCTGATAAATCAGTATACTTACCAGTGTGATGTCTATAAGATTGACCAGAGAAATGTCTAGAAAACCTATTTTAAATAGTAAATTCAAGTATAGATTTGTTTATATATTTTTAAAGTTTCGTTTGCTTCTTTTACATCATGTACCCTTAAAATTTTGGCTCCGTTCATGAGGGCAGCCATATGTACGGCTGTAGTCCCATTTAACGCCTCTTCAGGGCTGGTTTTTAATAATTTATATATCATCGATTTTCTCGATGCTCCGATCAATAGTGGTAGCTTCAATGATTTAAAATAAGAAAAATTTTGAACAAGCCTGTAGTTTTGTTCCAATGTCTTAGAAAAACCAAGTCCAATATCAAGTATTACATCTTTTATGCCAGCTTTATGGCACTTTTCAATTTTTTTTGAAAAAAAATACCCAATATCTCTTTCTATGTCAGCATATTTGGAAAAGTTTTGCATCGTTTGAGGATCTCCTTTCATATGCATGCAAATGTAAGGAACTCCTAAACCACCTACTGTATCAAACATCTCCGAATCTAATCCACCTCCAGAGATGTCATTCACCATGTCAGCCCCTGCATTGACAGCTTCCTTGGCTACTTTGGCTCTAAAAGTATCAATAGAAATCAAAATGCCCGGAAACCTACCTTTTATATTTCTAATAACGTGAATTACTCTATTAAGTTCCTCTTTCTCTGAAACAGCAGCTGCCCCGGGTCTGGAACTATAGCCTCCGATGTCTAAAATAGCTGCGCCTTCCTCAATCATTCTGGCTGCCTTTTTTAAAACTTCCTGCGATTGCCCTGTCGTTCTGCTTTTGCCATAAAAAGAATCAGGAGTACTGTTGATAATCCCCATAATCCACGGCTTGTCCAAAGTATAAAGCTTTCCTTTGATTTGAAGTGTTATTTTTGGGGGAAATAAAGTATCTTCGAATTTATATATTGAATGTGAATTTTCTAACATAAAACACCGGTGCTTTGGAAACGCAAACCGCAAGCGAATATAATGAAGTTATTGGCCTTTGTAAAGAACTTTTTAAGAAGAAAACTCAGGATTATGGTACGGCATGGAGGATTTTGAGACTACCTTCCCTGACAGATCAAATTTTTATTAAAGCACAACGGATAAGATCCATTCAGGAGAAGGGTACACAGAAGGTAATGGACCCAATAAAGGATGAATTTATTGGGATTATTAACTATTGTCTCATAGCGCTTTTGCAAAATGATTTGCTTACTGATCCAAGGATGGAATTGTCCTTTGATGAACTAGAGCCAATTTATGATAAATGGGTAAAGGAAACCAAAGATCTTTTGGCCAATAAAAACCACGATTACGGAGAAGCTTGGAGAAGTATGCGGGTTTCGTCAATTACAGATATCATCTTAATGAAGCTGTACAGGGTAAAACAGATTGAGGACAATCAGGGACAAACAATTGTTTCTGAAGGAGTAGTGGCCAATTATCAAGACATGCTAAATTATGCTGTTTTCTGTATGATAAAATTAAATCAAAATGATAATTAAAACATTAGTCTTAATCTCTAGAATAATTGTTGGTGGGCTTTTTATTTTTTCAGGTCTTATCAAAGTAAATGATCCCGTGGGGACTTCCATTAAGATGGAGGAATATTTTGATGTATTCGCCACGGATATAGCTCCAATTTTTGAACACCTGAAAGCAATTTCTTTACCAATATCCGTTTTTTTGGTTGTGGTGGAAGTGGCTTTAGGCGTAATGCTTTTGGTTGGATGGAGATTAAAACGTGCCATTTTTCTTTTACTGGTAATGATTCTTTTCTTTACTTTTCTCACTTTTTATTCTGCTTATTTCAATAAAGTAACAGATTGTGGCTGCTTTGGTGATGCGATCAAACTGACTCCTTGGGAATCCTTTTATAAGGACATTGTATTGCTAGTGATGATTGTGTTTATGCTGGTCTTTAGAAAACATTTACCCATGGAATACAATGTATTTGGAAAATGGCTTACTATAGGTGCTTTTGTGCTGTCTTTGGTATTGGCTATTTATGCCATAAGAAATCTTCCCTTTATTGATTTCAGGGCCTTTAAAGAAGGCGTAAATATCTCCAAAGCCATACAACCTTCAGCAGCTTTGGAATATTCTTACTTAATGGAAAAAGATGGGGAGCAGCTTGTATTTGATGAATATCCCAGTGATGAAAGTTTTACTTTCGTCGAAATGACTTTGAAGAACCCCGAAGTTTTACCAAAGATATCAGATTTTGCCATATGGAATGAGGCTGGTGATCATACAGAAGAAATACTTCAAGGAAAACAACTGTTGATTTTGTCTAGTAATATTGATAAAATGGCATTGACAGTAAGTGAACTGGATAGAATTAGTGCCTTGATTAATTCTTTTCAGGGAACAGACGTGAATGTACATTGGATAGCCGCCTCTTCTGAAGAAAAGATGAATGAATATTTGCAGGAAAAAGGCCTTAGGGTAAGCTCCTATATGGCTGATGCTACGGTAGTCAAAACCATTATTAGGTCCAATCCCGGCTTGGTTTTTCTCCAGGAAGGAACTGTACTTAAAAAGTTTCATTACCGAAATGCTCCAACACCTGAAATAGCTAAAACTATATTTTCCAAATAATGGATGCAAAGAAAATTGTATTGGTAGGAATGCCCGGCAGTGGCAAGTCAACTTTGGGAAATTCCCTCGCGCTAAAGTTAAATTGGCCTTTTTATGATTTGGATGATTTAATTGAAGCCAAGGCAGGGAAAGCAATTTCTGAAATCTTTTCCTCTAAAGGGGAAGGGTACTTTAGGAAATTGGAGACTGCAGTTTTGGAAGAAGTTCTTGATAAAAAGGAGACATTTGTTTTGGCAACAGGAGGCGGGGCACCTTGTTATAATGAAAACATGGCCCTGATCAATAAAAAAGGAGTTTCTGTGTATTTGGATGTTCCTTTAAATACTATTTTAGAACGGTTAACCAACACTCAAGTAGCCATAAGACCTTTGTTTGCCAATCTGGATACTCCCCAGATTATACTCAAACTCAAAGACATGCATTCTCAGAGAAATGCCTATTATGAAAAGGCAAAAATAAAACTCAGGGGAGAAGACAGTTCCCCTGAGTTGTTGATAGCAAATTGGTTACCCTTGTTAGAAACTAAATCCTAGAGTAAGCATACCTGTAGTTCTATTGTTGTCAATGACCGCAAGATCAGCCCCCGGATAAGAGGAATAATAGCCATTAAACTTACTGTTAACCAATCCGAAATCTATGCTGAAACCGGACAATTTTACACCCACTCCTCCAGAAATTTGGCTGGTGCTTCGGTCAGTGTTACCCGGGTTAGCTAATGGGTCGCCATAATAAGCATAGCCTGCTCTTAGCCTGAATATGTCAAACCTAAACTCTCCTCCCAAGCTATAGTTGATCGTTTGACCGTATAAATCATTGATATCCTGGTTGTCCATTTCCGGGTTAAATACATTGGACCGGATGTTAGCGGAGCTATAGTCCAAGTAATTTACATCGGCGGTTATAAAACCATTTTTACCAAAGAAGTAGGTGAGACCACCACCCAATCGCATTGGGCTTCTTAAGTTATAGCTACTTACAAAAAGATCAGTTTGCGCATCAGATTCAGAAATGCTTCCAAATTCCGGATCCTGATAAGCGGGGTAAAAATTCGCAAAAATATCGGCATCGTATTCTTCATTGATTTGATACCAAGT
>NZ_CAXBOC010000122.1:0-11928 GCF_963976465.1 uncultured Cyclobacterium sp.
TTTTTGGAAGCACTGTCTTCCATACCTTCTACCAATTCGTTAAATATCAAAAACAATTGGTAAGGTTTCATGGCACCTACGGTAAGGTCATCATCACCAAATTTGGAGTCATTGAAATGAAATCCCCCAAGTTTTCCCTGCATCATAAGGGTGGCCACAATTTGTTCAATATTGGTGTTGGGCAGGTGATGACCCAAATCAACCAATGTAAAGGCCCTTTCGCCCAATTGGGAAGCCAGTAAATGAGATGTTCCCCAATCCTGTATAACGGTATGGTAAAAATAGGGCTCATAAGGTTTGTACTCCACAAACATTTTCCAATCTGCAGGCATCCCCTGATAAATCTCTTTTAAAGAATCCAGCGTGCGTTGCAGGGCTTTTCTGAAATTCATTTGTCCGGGAAATGAAGACCCATCTGCCAACCAAACGGTTAAGGCTTTCGATCCCAATTGGTCTCCGTATTTGATGACCTCAAGGTTGTGATCAATGGCTTGTTGCCTTACCTTGCTATCTGTATGACACAAAGAGCCAAACTTATAAGAGAGAGCTTGATCTTCTTGATCCTGGAAGGTATTTGAGTTGACGGCATCAAAAAGCAGGTTATGAGAAGCCGCATGAGCTTTCACTGCATCGATGTCTTCGGGAATATCCCAAGGGATATGTAGGGAAATAGCACCTGATCCGGCATTCAATGCATGAAGAAGGCCTACGTCATCAATTTTTTCCTCTAAAGACCGAGGTTCACCACCACCGGGAAATCGGCCAAATCTTGTGCCTCCAGTGCCTAGAGCCCAGCTTGGAATGGCAATTTGAAAATCCTGAATCTTCTGAATGAGTTGCTCAGGTTCCAGACCTTTGGTGGTTAATTTATTGCTTAGATACTCAAAACTCTCCCGGTGATCCGGGAGAGCTCTGTTATTGATAGTATTGATTTGATTTTTATCAATTCTCATGATAATAAATTATCTGACAAAGGCAGCAGCTACCCCTCCATCAACGTTTAAAATATTTCCGGTACTCTTACTTAAATGACCTCCAACAAAGGCAAAAACTCCATTGGCAATATCATCTACTGAGATAATTTCATTCATGATGGTACGCTTGGCATAGAATGCAGGAAGTTCTTCCACAGTGATTCCATAAGCCTTGGCTCTGCCTTTGGCCCATTCACCTTCCCAGATTTTACTTCCTTCAATTACCGCGTCCGGATTGACTACATTCACTCGGATTTTATCAGGTCCCAGTTCAGCAGCTAGCAATCTGCTCATGTGTACTTGGGCGGCTTTGGCCGTTCCGTAACCAACATTGTTAGGTCCGGAAACCAAAGCATTTTTACTTGCAATATTGACGATGTCTCCTCCTTTATCCTGAGCCCTTAAAATGGCAACGGCTGCTTTAGAAACGGCAAACTGACCTTTTACAAGCACAGATTGAAGAATGTCCCAATCCTTTTCTGTAGTTTGTGCGATTGGTTTAGAAATGGCCAGTCCTGCACAATTGACGATAATGTCTACACCTCCGAATTTCAGACAAGCAGCTTTCAAAGCTTTTTCTATGTCCTCCATTTTGGTCACATCCATTAAAGCTCCGGATCCGGTGTCCTTGCCGTAGGTCGCCAGGGCAGTATCCAGGTTGTCTTTGTTGATGTCTGTAATGAATACACAAGCACCTTCTTTGGCCAGTTTATCGGCAATTGCTTTTCCGATGCCTCCGGCTCCTCCGGTTACAAAAGCCACTTTTCTGGAAAGCGGTTGCTCCTTAGGCATTCTTTGCAACTTGGCTTCTTCCAGTAACCAATATTCAATGTCGAAAGCCTCCTGTAAAGGCAATGAAACATAAGAAGAAACAGCTTCAGCACCTTTCATTACATTGATAGCATTCGTGTAAAACTCACTTGCTACCCTTGCCGTCTGTTTGTTCTTGGCATAAGAGAACATTCCTACACCAGGCCATAAGATAACCACAGGGTTTGAATCCCTAATGCCGGGACTATTGTCACGTTTGTGGTCTTCATAATATTTGGTGTAATATTGTCTGTAGGCTTCAAATTCTTTTTCAAGGTAAGCTTTTACCTCAGTCATGTCAGACAGGTCCGTATCCGGAGCTATTTCCAATACCAAAGGTCTGATTTTTGTTCTCAAGAAATGATCGGGGCAGCTGGTTCCAAGAGGAGCTAGTTTTTCCAGGTCATTGCTATTTATAAATTCCAAAACCCTTTCATCGTCTGAAAAATGACCTACCATTCTATTGTAACTAGAGGCCAATCCTCTTAAATGTGGGGCAATGATTGAAGCTTGCTCTTTTCTTTCTTCTTCAGGAAGGGAGGAAACTTTTTGTCCACCAAATACAGGTCGATCTTTGCCATAATTGTCTTCCAGGTACTGGGAAGCTTTGTCAATTACTTCAAGACTGTTGATATAACATTCATAAGCCGTATCTCCCCAAGTGAAAAGTCCGTGTCCTCCAAGCATAATTCCCCTGATTCCTGGATTGGCTTTAAGCGCTTTGTCCAATTGAAGGGCAAGGTCGAAGCCAGGTCTTTGCCAAGGAACCCAGGCAATTTGTCCTTCGAATAACTCTTGGGTAATTTTTTCTCCATCCTTGGCTGCTGCGATGGCTATGGCAGCATCAGGGTGAAGGTGATCAATGTGCTTGAAAGGTAATACAGCGTGCAATGGAGTATCTATAGAAGGAGCTTTAGAGTCCAAATCATAGATACAGTGGTTGAAAAGTGCCACCATTTCATCTTCAAACTCCAATCCGCGATAGACATTTTTAAGCGCTAGCAGTTTGTCCATATACAACCCTGCAAGGCCGCTTCTTTTCAAAGTTCCAATGTCTCCACCTGATCCCTTGATCCACATTATTTCCGTGTCTTCCTTGGTAAGTGGGTCTTTTTCTATGGTCTTGCAGCTTGTGTTTCCTCCTCCATAATTGGTGATTCTTAGGTCTGCACCTAAAATGTTAGAGCGGTAAAGCAAAAGGGCTACTTGATCGTCCCCTAAAGCCTTAGCTTTTTCATCATCCCATAGATAATCTACGTGCTTAAAAGTGTCTTTTGTAATTGCCATATTTTAAATAAATTTGAATTCCTTTTTAATATTTTAGCGAATATACCTTATTCAAAAATTTTAACTGTCCTGTTCTATGCTGTTTGAATGGCAAATTACCCATTACAAAAGCATTAATCTGTCAAAAAACTATACTTTTCCTCTTGAATGAGCCATTTTTTCGGATAATCTGTCTTAAAAATCAGACAATGATAAGAAATTATTGTTTTTCGATTATTAAAATTTAACAAGGTTTAATAAAACCCCAATACCGGAGGAATGAAAATGAAAACCGCAACTTTTAAATTCGTCCTAATTACAAATAAGGCAAGAATATTTCTAAAATCACAAAAATTTAAGAAGTCACTATTCAATGAAAATTGGGTAATTTGAATGAATCATCCCTTGGCTCATCAAAGAGTCACGGGATTGAATGGATTGTGTCAAAGGCTTATTCCACTATTTCTCATCCAGTCAAACAGCGGTTGCATCCATTCTTCGGTTGGTAAACTCAAAACAAATCCATGATTGCCTTTCGGGTACAAATGCATTTCTGAGGGAACTTCATTTTTTATCAGTGCTTGGTAGAAGCGGATACTGTTCTCCACAGGTACCACATTGTCATCTCCGGTATGGGTGATCCAAGTGGGTGGGGTGTTTGGGCCGACCTGCAATTCATTAGAAAACAGTTGCTTTTGTTTTTCTGAAGCAGACTTGCCGAGTAAATTTTGTCTTGAACCTAAATGACCTATTTCGTCTGTCATACTGATAACCGGATAGATAAGGACCATAAAGTCTGGTCTTAAGCTTATTTGCTCCTTATTTGGGATATAAGACTTGTCAAAATGTGTTCCGGCAGTGGATGCTAAGTGTCCTCCAGCCGAAAAGCCCATGATCCCAATTTTGCTCGGGTCAATATTCCATGCTGAGGCGTTTTGTCTTACCGTTTTAATTGCTTGCTGGGCATCCTGAAGAGGACCAATAGCTTTGTCAATCATAATCGAATCACTGGGCAATCGGTATTTTAAAATAAATGCAGCAATTCCCTTTTTTACAAATGTTTCAGCGATCAAGGTTCCTTCGCGGAGGTAGCTCTCGCCTGAGTATCCACCTCCAGGGCAGATTATCACTGCAGCCCCTGTAGCTATTTTTTCACTAGGATGATAACTTGTGAGGGTAGGTTTGGAAACATTTTTTAACCAGGCAATACGGCCATTGTCCTCAATGACCTCTTCCTGCATGGCATAAGCCTTACTATTAGGAATATTCTCTGGGTATAAATCCATTATTTGTTGGGCCTCCAAGTTGGAAGAAATTATTAGAAACAGGATTAGCGCAAATTGCTTGATGGATTTGGGTCGATTGATTTTTAGTTATTACAGTTAAATTTCCTTTTAAAAGCTCAATGTAAAAATAAAAACCATAAGATTTCAAATCCCCTGGGATCAAAATCATTCTTCAAATGAAGTAAACAGATTGCTACTGTAAATCAATGGCAAGTCTTAATTCTTCCGGTTGAATTGTAAGGCTTTCATTGGTGTATTTCACCTGAAATTGTGGGCCATTTCCGGGGAGTGAAAATTGCCTAAAATTACTAAGATCGTAGGATCCGCTTCCACTTAACTCCAGTGGGAATTGCATAGATAAAGGAGTGAAACCTGAATAATTGACAGAATTAGCAGTGATTTTTAGTTGGAGTCCGTTCTGTTGCCAGCCGGTAGTAAAAGGTAAAAACTGATTCAGTACAATGTTGATAAGGAAAGACATGGAGATGGTCAATGCCATAAAAATCGGGGCATACATGATGACACCTAAAACCACGAGCATGCCGGAAGTGGATAGCTGTGTATTGACATTGGCATCGTAAGTAAATTTCAGTTGAGGCTGAGTAGGTGCACCGGTTATTTTTGGAGTAACTTCGGCCTTGAAGGAAATTTTGGCTTTTACACGGCACCAGCATTTTCCTCGCTTGGCTTTTAAAGACCCCGTGGCTACGATCTTGTCTTGAACAAATTTAACATGAATGGAATTGATGTAGATTTTCCAACCGGATACCCGGAATTGTGATGGAACCCAACCCTTCGAAAATGCAATCTGTACAGCTGCGCTGATAACCTTGTCGTTGACTACCGCACCAATACTAGTGTTTGGGGGATTGAAATGTTTCATATGCTGACCAATGCCTCTTGCCGGAGCTGTTAGGTTAAAGTCTGAAGCCATGAGTATTGATGTAGGCGGGACGGTTTTCTGAGCTGTCAGCAATGGACTGTTTGGAGCGAATCTCAGTCCCAACACACCGAAAATATCAATCAGGTCCCAAACAGGGATTTCGACTTTACGGATCAGTTTAAAAGCCAGCCAGACACCAAAAGTAATCAGTGGGGCAATGATGCCATTTAATATCCAATTGATAAGAAAATTTCCACCAGTAAAACTGATTCTTATCGAAAGTGTAGGGGCTATTTGAATGACAATCCCCTTAGGTTGACCGGCGGCTGTTCTTGAAAGGTTGAGTTCGACATTGTCGATCGTAAATGCCAAGGTTGTATTGACAAGCTGAATTCCAAATAATCTTAATTTAAAATCTGCCTTTGCCTGCAAGTCTGTCAACACCCCACCCAATGGCGCCGGGTCTTCCAAATCCAATATCTCCAGATCCTTAACTGATGCTTCAAATGAACCTATTCTCCCAAGTCTCGCCTGATAAGTTAATTGCGCCTGTAAACTTTGCAAGAATTTATCCAATACAAGGTTGAGAATGGTTTGATTAATTTCAAGCGCTAAAGAAAAACCTGCTGCCCATGACATAACATTTTGTATTTAAGCCAAAATTTACGTTGTTCTAGAATTCCTATATGACGCTTGCAGGAACTTCCCGTGCATCATCCATATCAAACTTATCATCACTATCAGTGCAATTTTCTTCATAGATCAGTTCCAGTTTTTCTAATCCGTAAAATTGAGTTTGACCTATTGCTATGGAATAGAAGAGTTCTTCGTTTACTGGTAAGCCTTCTTCTTCTAGTAGCAATTCCTCATTTATAATGGAGGCAATTTCATCAGGTACTTCAATGTTAAGGAATTCGGAAAAAAAACGCACATGGTCTGCCATAAAAATATGTCCGTTCCTTGTTCTGGCATTAACGACATCCACTAGCCTTTTTCTTAAGTCATCATCCAATGCCTTTTTATTATCCGCGGTGACCTTTTTAAATACCGACACCCATAATTTCCAGTGAAAAGTTTTTTCAGCCTCTCCTGCTATAGAAAAATGCAACGTCATTTGGATTTCCCCAAACCCCTCCTTCATGAATTCGGTATTAAAGATTACTTTCCGGTCAACTGATTTTCCTTCCTGAACATCCAGGTTTAACGCTAGGTGTTCCTTGTCATTTTTTGCGGCCTTATTAGTAACCCCATCAAGATTCCAAATTATTTTGTTCAGCTTTGAGGTTTTTAAAGCAGTGATGTGTAAGTCAACCTGAAGGTCTTCTCCCGGCTGTATTACAGATGGACATGAACATGAAATTTGAAAAAAATCGTTTGTATGGTAGGTTGTAAGAAGCATGACATTGAAAAAGGGCTTTATAAGATTATAGTATAAATTATTAAAAAATACTTTAAATGCCAATTTATTTAATAAAAAATTATAAAATTGGGTATGATGGTAGTTGTTTATTCTACGATAATACTTTTGTTAAGCATAAAGATGCTTTTATGTTTTACTCTTTGTTTGAGAATGATTGGCCTAAAATCGCCAATTTCGACTTGTTGTATTCCATCTTGACTTCCAACTTGGAGGTAATCATAAGGGGCAGGATTGCCCCATATGCCTTTTAATATGTTTTTATACTTCAATTTCATTGACCCTATAGGAAAAATATTTATCAATCATTTTCATGGCCAAGCTTGAAGGCGTTAATTGAAAGGCTAGATTTCTTAATGAAATAAGCAGTGGATTTTCGAGTTGCCCCAATTTGCCCAATTTCAAACTTTCTTTTATGATTTCTTTAGATCGGGGGTATTGTAAGGCTTCATACCTTTCGAATGCTTTTTGCGTAAGACCGTATTTTTGAATTGACTTGGCTAAAATATAAGCCCCTTCCATGGCCATACATCCTCCCTGGCCTAAATTAGGAGTGGTGGGGTGGGCTGCATCTCCGAGTAGGGTGACCTTTCCTTTGGTCCAACCTTTGTGGGGTTCTCTGTCAATCAAACTATTTTTGAGAATATGTTCTGTGTTTTTTATTAGGTCAGGAATTGGGCTGTGCCAATCTCCAAATAAACGACTCAATTTATCCTTCGTGGTTTCAGGGCTGTCACCTTCCATAAAATCCTCATTGCTTGTGGCCCACCAGCCATAAATCCCTTCTTTGATTGGAACAATGCCTACTCTTTTTCCTTTACCATAAGTTTCGCTTGCGTAACCTATTTCAAAGTCTGTCTTTACCACTCCCCTCCATATATTATATCCTCTGAATAGGGGTTCCCCGTCGTTGATTAAATGTTTGCGTACTACTGAATGGATACCATCCGCTCCAAAGACAGCATCATATTTCTTTGTTGTTCCATTTTCAAAAGATATCCTTACTTGATCATTCTCCGGAGAAGATATCTCTTTTAAACTGTGATTGTTGTATGGTTTTGCGTGTATGTCCTTTAACAAGATCCGGTGTAGATCTGCCCGGTGAATGCAAATGACAGGATAGTCACTATTTGGTTCAGATTTGCTTAGAATTTTTCCCTTATCTGTTTTTAAATAAACTTTTTTAAACTTACTACTTCATTCAATAAACCTAATTCTTCCATTACACATAAGGCATTTGGAAAGACACTGATGGCTGCTCCTATTTCACCAAACTGTGCTTTTTTCTCAAAAATATCAATATCATAATTTTCATGTGACAGACACCTGGCAAAAGTAAGCCCTGCAATACCACCTCCAATGATGGCAATTTTCTTTTTCATGATCGTCAGGTTTGGTTTGATGATGATTTGGCTGAACTACAACGAATTTGAATGCATTAAACCAACTGCAATTAAAGTTTTAAACTATTAAAAATAACGAAAACTTCATCAATAATTGCAATGAAAATTTCGAAATAAGTTTTTATAACCAATTGATTACCTTTTGCAGAATCAGTAAATATGGCATTGAAACTATCTGAACTATTCAATAGTCTACAAGAAAATTGCTATATTTTTACACACGAGGTTACAGTACTTCCTTTTCATAAAGATTGTAGGTAGACAAAGGTAAGTCTTTTACTCCTACTTTCTTAAAGCCTAACTTTTGGTAGTACTTACAAAGCTTAGGGTTTTTTGAGTCTGAATCTAATCGCAAGTATTGGCATTCATTTTTTTTGGCTTTATGTCCAATTTCTTCTAAGATTCTTTGCCCAATTCCTCTTCCGTTATAGGCTTCCTTAACGATTAATGAATGCACATAGATGGCTTTATCTTTTTGCTTTCCCCAATAGAGTAGGTCTTCATTTAACATTCTCACCATGCCGATATTGTTTTTATCCTGGTCATCGATGAAAAAGAATTCACCGTTTTTAATACCTTCTTCAATCCATCGTACTTTTTCTTGTGGAGGGTTCTTCCAATATTGCCAATGGTCAATCTGCATCCGGTTAATTTTTTCGGCTGCTTCCTTCAGTAAATTTAAAACCAGTGTTAGGTCTTTTATTCCTATTTGTCTAAACGTTATCTCCGTCATTATTCGTGTCTAATGGCTACTCTCCGGGATAGGCTACAGGGGTTCCACTTTCTTTGTGTATGGGCATTTGTGCCGCTACTTCTTTAAGGTGAGCCGTCAAAAGACTGGCCAAGGCTTTTACTTTTTCCGGTTTTGTGGCTGCCAGATTGTTTTGCTCTCCTATGTCTTCACGGATATTAAACAATTCAAAACTTTCATCTATATGGTAATAAATCAACTTAAAATCCCCTTTTCGAATAGCACTGAAGGCGCCTATCCCAGGCCCCTTAGGCCCCCATTCATTGGGGTAGTGCCAGAACAAAGACCGCTGTTCAACTTGTCCCGGCCTATTGTTTTTCAGCAAACCTGTGAAACTTTTTCCATCAACTTTCTGAACGGTGGTTTTGTCTTCTACTCCCGCCATTTCCAAAATGCTCGGATAAAAATCTTCAATGATCAGGTAATTGTCATTTTTTGATCCGGGAATCGTTACGCCGGGCCACTTTACGATCATTGGTACCCTGATGCCACCTTCATGGATGGACCCTTTGCCGCTGGATAAGGGTTTGTTATGGGTGTGAGGTTCTCCGCCTCTGCCATGAACGCTAAGGCCACCATTGTCTGACATGAAGAGGATGATGGTGTTATCCATCAAACTTTTTTCTTCGAGATATTTCATGATGTCGCCCAAGCTTTTGTCCATGCCTTCTATAAGCGAGGCATAGCTGGCTTCTTTTTCATCAAGACCTTTGTCCAGGTATTTTTGATAATAGCGCTCGTCTTTTTCTATGGGGGCATGTACTGCATAATGCGACATATACATAAAAAAGGGTTTGTTTTTATTAAGAGCTACATCCATAGCACTTTTGGCTTCAAGGGTAAGCGCTTCTGTTAAGAAGATTTCCTGGCCATGGTATTTTTCAAGGCCCGGGACATTCCATAAAGCACTGCCTCCTCGCCAATTTGCACTAAAATTGTTTGCTCCCAAATAGCTACCGGGACCTCCGGCAGCATGTCCGGCTATATTGACATCAAAACCGATGGCTTCAGGGTTTTCGGCAGGAGTATCAATGGCTCCAAAATGTGCTTTTCCGGCATGAATGGTGAAATAACCTGCTTTTTGAAGCAAGGAAGGTAGGGCATCTGCATATACTGCCAGATCCAACGGTTCCGGACTCATTCCGTTTACATTCCAGGCAGGAAAAGACAAGGCTTTATGGTTGGTTTCCATAGGTTGTAGGGCGTCCTTGTGTAGGGTCCAGTTGGTTACACGATGTCGTGCAGCGTTCATGCCGGTCATTAGACTTATACGTGTGGGAGAACAAACAGGTGTGGCATAAGCTTGAGTAAATTTCATCCCTTCAGCTGCTAGTTTTTCCATATTTGGTGTATGATAGCGCTCATTAAAAGGGGTTTTTTTATGCCAAAAAGGAAGAGAAGTGTCCTGCCAACCCATATCATCAACAAAAAATAAAACAATATTTGGTTGCTCTGAAGCTTCGAGACTTGCTTGATTTTTGCAGCTTCCAAAAACCATACATAGTAGGGTTAGGTAAAAAAGACTTTTCATAGGTTAGTTTTTTCTTGAATTCGACCTCAGTTTTAAATACCACCTGGTCTTGTTGGGATCACCGTTGTTTTTGGACCCGTTTATTATAAACGGTGAAGATAAATCTAAATGCTGAACCGTCAAAAGGGACTTGTCGCTTAATTGACCATACTTTGGGGAAGCTCCAAATAATTTGGTTGGCTAGTGCCAATTTAGTTTATCTATTACATTCAATGGCTTGTATTTTGGTTCTTACTCATCAATTCCCTCATGTTTTTGTTGAAGAATTCAAGTTCATCTCCTAAAACAGGAAAGAAATCCAATTCTGTCTTCTCAATTTTCCTGAGAGCCTTCTGAAGCACCGTGGCTGCTTCCTCGGTTAACTTGATTATTTTGGCCCTGTTGTCATTTGGATGTGCATGTCTTTGAATATACTTTCTCAAAACTTTAGAAACCATCATCCTAGCTGCATTGCCTTGATTGGCAATATCCACTTGGGTAACAAGTTCATTTTCCCTTATAAATCAACCCAAAGATGTCAATATAAGAAATTGTGTATGGGTCAGGTTTAAAGGATTTAAATTTTAAACCAAGAGTTTGACCGTTGTTAAATAGCTAAGGGAATTTACAAAGCATCAATAGGTCTTCCTATGAAGTAAAGCCGAGCCAACAAAACTCTTGGGTTGCTTACCTTTTTTTGAGCCATATTCCACTTTTTTCTTTACCCAGAGGCCAATAATAGAATCTTTAAATTCGGAGTCATTATTCCATTGTATGCTCCGTTTTTGTGGAACTTCAATATTTCTGGGCTTGAGAGTAGGTTTTGGTTCTTTTTGGAAATTACCAAAAACCAGACCTAACAATAGGGCAATAGGAACAAGTAGGATCAGTTTATTTTTTCCGGGTTTCATTCTTTTTACAATAACAGGATTATTCCTTGAAAAAGGAATATTGACCCCTGCTATTTAGCAGATTAGCAGCAACCTTTTCTTTCCGTTCTTTTCCTTTGGAGCACGATGAATACAAGGCGGAACTTTGCTATTAGGGTGATCAGTAGCCAATCTACACATATGGCCAATGCCCAGGCTTATTGGCTGTGCATTGGATTTTGGCTGATAGTGGAGGTCAAAATACTGTTCATTTAAAAATGATTCAAAATATTTATCCGGTCCATCAAATAATTTTTTAAGCTCCGCTCTTATTTCGGGTACAAGGACTTTCTGTTCGGCTTGTGCATTGGGTAATACTTCACTTGAGTCCCCATAGTACGTGCATAAATAGGTATCAACGGGAATAGGAGAGCGATCTACATGAAATGAGTAAACATCGGTTGGGAAAAAGGGGTAGCTATCGTCCCTTTCATAGGAATGAATCACATTAAGTGTTGGCGAGGCACCATGCGCTTCCAGGGTTTTCAAATCTTGTAAAAGCATTTCACGGGCAAGTTGCCCTTGTTCACTTAGCTTCAGTCCATGGAGCTCATCTGGATGAAGCTCGGTCATATTTTCATTAAGCGCTATTTGATTAACAATCTCTGAAAAATCTCCTATTAATTGACGTTTCCAACAAAGCGCATTGACGTTTCCTTGAAAGGGCGTAGTAACAAGATCACGAAAAGTATTTACAAA